>JABXHV010000070.1 GCA_013373445.1 Paracoccaceae bacterium
ACCTTCTGGCCGACTTCGTTGAGATTGGAAACGCCGGTTCCGAACTGGCGAAGTGTTACATTCTTGATGTTCTGCGCCCAGATCGTCGGAAAGCCGGTGATAGCACCGGAACCGATGGCCGCACCTGCGGCGGCAGCGCCGCCTTTCAATATGCTGCGGCGACTAACGCCCTTGCTGTCTTGCTTGTCTGTCATGGTATTGCTCCTGGTTCCCCATTATTGCTACTCGGCGCACCGAGCCAGGTCCTGCCGGCTTAGGCGGCCAGCGTGTGGGCATCCTCGGTCTTCCAGGTAACGAAGACCGTGGTGCCAATTTCGATCGGATTTTCAAAAAAGACGTCGTCGGACATTGATGCGGTCAGGTCCCCTGCCTCGCCTGCATCGAGTGCGACATTCACCTGCGAGCCCAGATATTCGATGTCCTTGACGTCAGCGGTGAGCGATGAACTGCTTGCCGCACGCTCGATTGTGAGGCGGTCGGCGCGCACAGCAACGCGGCGGCCGTTGGCGCTCACGACGTTGTGGCCACCGATGAACTTTGCAACAAACTCTGTGGTCGGCGCATTGAATACGTCGCGTGGTGTGCCCGCCTGTTCAATTTCACCACCGTTCATAACGATGATGCTGTCGGCCAACGCCAGCGCCTCGTCCTGCGAGTGTGTGACGTGGATGAATGAAATACCGAGTTCGCGCTGCAGCTTCTTCAATTCGAGACGCATCTTGATGCGCAGGAACGGGTCGAGCGCGGACAAAGGCTCATCGAGCAACAATACGGACGGCTCGGTGATCAGGGCACGAGCTAGCGCCACACGCTGTTGCTGACCGCCGGAGAGCTGGGCTGGAAGTCGGTCCGCGTAACCGGTCATGTCAACCAGCTCAAGCAGCTCCATCGCACGCTTGATGCGGGCATCCTTGTCGATGCCTTTCATCTTCTGAGGAAAGGCTACGTTGTCAGCAACGGAGATGTGCGGAAACAGGGCATAGTTCTGGAACATCATGGCTGTGCCACGTTTCGCCGGAGCCAAATCAGTGATGTTGTTGGCGCCCAACAGGATGTCGCCCTTTGAGACGGTTTCATGCCCGGCGATCATACGCAGCGTGGAAGACTTCCCGCAGCCTGATGGCCCGAGCAGGCAAGAATAAGTTCCCGCCTTGAAGTTGTGATTGATCTCATTGACGGCAACCGTGTCGCCGTACCGTTTCGTTGTTGCAACAAGTTCAAGATCAACTGTCTTTGTCATTCAGGCATACCCGTTTTTGTCGGTCCATGCCCTTGATTTGCAACCTATGTGCCAAGTTGAATTATTTTTATTAGTTATTGTTTCTATTATATTTTTCAAAAATCGATAAATTGTAATACGATCTTATGCACGTTATAGTGCTTATTTATTCATCATATAGGATACAAAATAATCACAGATCGTATACAATTAGACTTACCCGTTTCCATCCACTGCTCTATCCTCATCAGAAGTCCAATCGAATGCCGATGCCATGTCTTTAAACCATTCCAATAAGAACCAGGATGCTGGTGCCCGCTCGCTGGAAGGAGACTTTCCGCTGCCACCGGGACGGTCGCTCGACATTTGTCAAAAGCTCCAATCTGCGATCCTGCAGCATCGCCTGGAACCCGGCCTTAAGCTGTCTGAAGACGAGGTTGGTGAGGTTTATGGTGCGAGCCGGACGGTGGTGCGGGCCTCATTGCAGGCGCTGGCACACTCTGGTCTCGTCACTATCGAAAAGAACCGGGGTGCATTCGTTGCCCGGCCAACACCGCGGGAAGCTCATGAGGTTTTCGAAGCGCGCGCCTTGATCGAGCCGCGGTTGGCCCGCATGGCGGCCGAAACCATTAGCGATGCCGACCTTGAGCGCCTGAAAGCTCATATCGACGCAGAACATGCAGCGTCACATGCGGGAGACATGGGCAAGGCGCTGTCGCTTTCAGGCTCTTTCCATACAGCCATTGCAGATATCGCCGATCACAAGATCATGGCACAGATGGTGCGCTCCTTGATCTCCCGTTCGTCACTGATCATCGCCCTTTATTGGAAACGGGTCGAAACAACGTGTGAGAGCCACTCACACCATGCGTTGCTGAAGGCATTTTCCGAACACGATGGTGAGGCCGCAGAAGAGATCCAGAAGAGCCATATCGTCGACCTGCATTCGGGCCTCGATCTTCGCAACAAGGAAGAGAAAACGATGCGCCTGTCAGATGTTCTGTCCGGAGACGCCTAAATGCGTGGCGTCGTTACGCATACCAAAAAGGTGCGCAGGTGAAAGTCATTTTTGGTCTGGGAAACAGATAGCGCTCAGGAATGAACGCTGCGACCGGCGATGATGACAGCCGTCATTGCAGCATGTGCTTCTTCGGGCGCTCTTGCAGCAATTGCCTGAACAATTGCGCGGTGGCGAGCCACAAACGCGGAGCTTTCGCTGTCACTGCGTTCATTGGCCTCTGCCATGAAGAGAGAGTACAGCGCGGCTTGAACAAGGTCTCCCAGCGACTGCAAAAAACGGTTGCCGGAAATCTTCAAGATCATCTTGTGAAATTCCAGATCCGCAACTGCCGCGGCAGCCCGGTCCGGCCCGCTTCCCAGATTGTCGCACAGTTGGGATAAAAGCTCACATTCGGACTCGCTGGCGCGAAGCGCCGCGCTGGAAGCCGCAGCAGGCTCAAAGATAAGGCGTATTTGAAACAGTTCTTCAAAGAATGGGCGGGCATTCTTGAGTGCGGTGTGCCAACGCAGCACGTCCGGATCAAACATGTTCCACTCTTCGGCTGGGCGCACATGCGTTCCAACCTTCGCCTTGGACATGATCAATCCCTTGGCGATCAGGGTTTTCTTGGCCTCCCGCACCACGGTGCGGGAGACACTGAACATTTCAGAAATATCAGGATCCAGAGGGATCATGGTCTCAGGAGGGTATTCACCCGCGACAATGGCCCTGCCAAGCTGTTCCACAACCTGGTAGGTGTGATTGCCAACGCGAGCATCCGCGCCCCCTGAGGCAACAAACGTCATGATTGCGCGGCGAAATCTGTCGCTGGCTTTTTGCGCGCTGTCGTTGCCCAAGTAAGACCTTTCTGCAGAAGAATGAAGCCGAACAACAGACCACCAATCACGATTTTGGTCCACCAGCTCGACAACGTGCCATCAAAGACAATGTAGGTTTGGATCAAACCCATAATCAAAATGCCGAAGAAGGTGCCCGCGACAAACCCGGTACCCCCTGTCAGCAAAGTGCCACCAATGACAACAGCTGCAATCGCATCCAGTTCAACACCAACGGTGGCCAAGGAATATCCAGCTGACGTGTAAAGCGAGAACACGATCCCGGACAAACCGGCAAGACCACCTGAAACTGCATAAATCGCAATCGTCGTGCTGGCAAGCGGAACACCCATCAAGCGGGCTGTGGCCTGTCCACCACCAAAGGCATAAACGTTCTGACCAAAGCGGGTCCGGTGCGCAACAATAACGCCAACCAGGAACGTCAAGATCATGAAGATCCCGGTCAGGCGGAAGCGTCCGCCGCCCGGTGCCTTCCAGTACAGGGACTGCAGTGTGTCGTAGAACTCATGCGTGATCGGCACACTGTCGGTCGACAGCACATAAGCCGCCCCACGCGCCAAAAACATGCCAGCCAGGGTCACAATGAACGGCGGCATATCAAGATAGTGAATGATCGCCCCCATCGAGGCACCAAATGCCACCGTGATTGCCAACACGATCGCGAAGGCAAGCAGTGGATGGATCGACGTGTCACGCAGGATCACGGCGAGAAACACGCCGGTGAAAGCAATCACGGAGCCAATCGAAAGATCGATACCTCCAGAGAGGATCACAAAGGTCATGCCGACCGCAGCAATTCCAAGAAAAGCGTTATCTGTCAGAAGGTTGGCAACAACCCTTGTCGAGAGCATCGACGGGTATTGCCAGGCGCACAATGTGAAGGCCAGGACAAAGGTCGCGATCGTTATGACCAATGGAAGATGCGTTGAGCGGATCATTGGGTAGGTTCCTCCCGCTCGGTCTTCTCAAAGGGCTGTATTGGCTGCGCCGAGGCCCGCAGAATGTAGAGCGCGTGTTTTACGGTCGGTGACTGGATCACCAGAATTGCAATAATGATCAAGGCTTTGATCACCAGGTTGAATTCAGGCGGCATGCCCGACAGGAGAATGACCGAATTCACTGACTGAATGATCAGGGCTCCGATCAGAGATGCGATAATGGAGAAACGTCCACCCAGCAGAGAGTTCCCGCCAATAACAACGGCCAAAATCGCATCCAGCTCAAGCCAGAGACCCGCGTTATTCGCGTCAGCCCCCTTGATGTCGGCTGCCACGATCACGCCGGCAAGCGCCGCGCAAAAGCCGGAGATCAAATAGACTGAAACTAGCAAGACCCGACTGTTGATACCGGCAAAGCGCGATGAGGATTCATTGATGCCGATGGCCTCGATCAACATACCCAGTGCTGTGCGGCGCACCGCCAAGGTGATGAACGCGCCCAACCCCATCCAGATGAGAACCGGAGTTGGAATACCAAGGACCGTGCCTGCACCCAAATGGATGAGACCTTCGTTGACGAAGGTCAGAATCGTGCCTTCGGTGATCAGCTGCGCGATACCGCGCCCTGCCACCATGAGAACAAGCGTTGCGACAATCGGCTGGATACGCAGCATCGCAACGAGAACGCCGTTCCAAAGACCGCAGAGTGATCCGACAGCCAGGGCACCAAGGAGGGCCGTAAACCAACCATGTCCATCAACGACCAGCGATGCAGCGACCGCACCCGCAATAGCCATGACGGCGCCAACGCTCAGGTCGATACCCTTGGTGGCGATGACCAGTGTCATGCCGATACACAGAAGTGCAGTCGGAGCACCACGATTGAAGACATCGACCAGGTTGCCGAAGAGGCGCCCGTTCTGGAATTCAATACGGAAAAAATCCGGAAACACTAGGACGTTCAAAAGCAAGACAATTGCAAGAATGACCAGCTGCGGCATGATCCGCTTCAAGGTCGCATTCATACCATGTGGCATTACGCGGTCTCCCGAAGTGCTTGATCAGTCTTCTCATCGGCGATTGCATGCACGATGTTCTGGGTGGTGATCTCGTCGCCTTTGAGTTCTCGTACCTGCCGGCGATCCCGCAACACGATCACGCGTGTCGAATAGGCTACCAACTCCTCGAGCTCAGACGATGCCACAAGCAAGGACATGCCTTTTTCTCTCAGTTCTTCAATCAATGTAATGATCTCGGCATGGGCGCCAACATCGATACCGCGTGTCGGCTCATCGAGGATCAGGAAATCCGGATTTGTCGCCAGCCAACGTGCCAGCAGAACTTTCTGCTGATTGCCACCGGACAAGAGGCGGATTGGCATATCAAGGCTCGCAAGACGAATATCGAGTGCCTTCACATAGGCTTCGGCGAGCTCATTCACCTTGCTGCGCTGGAGCGGCCGGAACCAACCCTGGCGAGCCTGCAAGGCCAACACGATGTTTTCACGCACCGACAGGTCGCCAACGATACCATCGGTCTTCCGATCTTCAGGGCACATGCCGAAACGATGAGCAATGGCGTCTCTGGGAGCCTTGAGGCTGATCTTTTCGCCGCGCAGCAACGCTTCGCCATGATCGGCCTGCATTACACCGAAGATCAGATTGGCGGTTTCAGTACGCCCGGACCCCAGCAGGCCGGCCAAGCCGACCACCTCACCTTCCCGGATGTTCAGATCAAAGCGGTCGATGACTCCACGTTTGCCAAATTGCTTGAGCTCAAGCAGCTTCTTGCCGCCCTCACTCACAACGCGGTCATGGACCTTGCTTTCAAGCTGACGACCCAACATCAATGTCACGATGTCGGTCTGGGTGGTATCTGCCAGAATACGAGAGCCAACGATACGCCCATTGCGGAGCACGGTCGCACGGTCGCAAATCTCAAACACCTGATCAAGGAAATGAGTAACAAAAACAATCGCCAAGCCCCGTTCCTTCAGCTTGCGAATGACCGAAAACAGAAGGTCAACTTCTTCACGGTCCAAGCTTGCGGTGGGCTCGTCGAGGATGAGAACCTTGCCAGAAAGCGTCACGGCGCGCGCAATGGCGACAACCTGCTGTATGGCGACGGAGAACGACGAAAGAAGTTCGGCCGGATTAATCGACAGCCCAAACTCTTGCAAAATTTCGGTGGCCTGCTTTTGCATCTCACGCTGGGATACAAATCCGTAGCGGGTTGGCTGGCGGCCCAAAAACAGGTTCTCGGCAACACTCAGGTTAGCGAGCAAATTCACTTCTTGATAGACGGTGCCGATACCGAGCGCCTGGCTGTCCTTGGTATTGGCCGGAGAGACTTCCTCACCAGAGAGATGTATCACTCCAGCGTCGCGGCGATATGCGCCTGTCATGCATTTGATGAGGGTTGACTTGCCAGCGCCGTTCTCTCCGAGAAGCGCGTGGACTTCACCGCCATAAAGTTCGAGGTTTACTTCATCGAGCGCGATGGCTCCTGGAAAAAACTTCGAGATTCCTGTGCAACGCAGCACCGGCTGCACGGCGTTTTCCATTCTAACCTCCCCGCACGGTCTTTTTGACCGCTCACTTTTATTGGCACCTGGCAGCAAAGCTGCCAGGTGCAAGGGCCGGAATTAGTATCCGAGGCCTTTTTTCATGTCATAGATAGCCTGATTGTCATCCGCGGTTGTGTAAAGCCGGGATTCAGTCTGGATCCATTTTGGAGGCATTGTGCCGTCCTTGAGGTATGCCTCAAGAGCGTCCAATGCAGGACCTGCCATGTTTGGTGTCAGCTCGATGGTTGCGTTTGCTTCACCAGCTGCCATTGCAAGGTGGATGTCAGGAACGGAATCGATTGAAACAATCTTGATGTCCTCACCTGGCTTAAGACCAGCTTCCTTGATCGCCTGGATCGCACCAACGGCCATGTCGTCGTTGTGAGCATAAAGCGCACAGATGTTTTCACCGCCCTCAGCCTTGAGGAAGCTTTCCATTACGACTTTACCCTGTGAACGGGTGAAATCGCCTGTCTGGCTGCGGATGATTTCCAGGTTATCGTGTCCGGCAATGCCTTCTTCGAAACCCTTCTTACGATCGATCGCAGGTGAAGAACCTGTGGTTCCCTGCAACTCAACGATGTTACACTGTGCACCAGCCATTTCATCAACCAGCCACTTACCGGCAACGCGGCCTTCGTGAACCAGGTCAGATGTGACAGCAGTCATGTAAAGATCTTCAGGAGCATCGACTGTACGGTCGAGCAGCAGAACCGGAATCTCGGCATCCTTTGCTTCTTCCAGAACATCGTCCCAACCGGTTGCGACAACCGGAGCCATCAGGATGGCATCAACACCCTGCGCGATGAAAGACCGGATCGCCTTGATCTGGTTTTCCTGCT
>JABXHV010000072.1 GCA_013373445.1 Paracoccaceae bacterium
GATGCGCAATGTCGAGGAAAAGCTGCAGGCGGCCGGCGCTGTTGATGACGCCGATCGCCGCGGATCATTCGTTTCCGTACTTTGCCTTGCTTGGCCCGATGGCCATTGCGAATTTTTCCGCGGAGAAGTGGAAGGCCAGATCGTCTGGCCTCCGCGCGGTGAACAAGGCTTTGGCTACGATCCCGTCTTTCAGCCTGACGGCCATGACAGAACTTTTGGTGAAATGTCCTCAGAGGAAAAGCATGGCTGGTCGACAACCGAACCTGCCTTGTCACATCGCGCGCGCGCATTTCAGCTGTTCTCGAAAGCCTGTTTGGAGAATTGATGAGCCTGGAGACACCTGCTGGAGGATTTGGGGTTTATGTTCATTGGCCGTTCTGTGCGGCCAAATGCCCCTATTGTGATTTCAATTCGCATGTCCGTCATCAGGCTGTTGACCAAGATCGCTTTGTTGCCGCCTTTGAACGGGAACTGGCGCATTTCGGTGAAATGACCGGAAACCGCGCTGTCGACTCGATCTTCTTTGGTGGCGGTACGCCGTCTCTCATGAAGCCACAGACCGTTGATCGCATCCTGAATGCTATCGGCAAACAGTGGACAGTGACACAGGGCACGGAGATCACGCTCGAAGCCAATCCCACAAGTGTTGAGGCCGATCGTTTCAAGGGCTATCGCTCTGCCGGTGTAAACCGTGTCTCGCTGGGCGTTCAGTCGCTGCATGATACGGAACTGAAGAAGCTAGGGCGCTTGCACGACGTTGCGACAGCGCTCAAGGCGATCGAAATCGCCCGCGAAACCTTTCCGCGTTTGTCGTTCGATCTGATTTATGCCCGCCCGCATCAAACGCTTGCCGATTGGAAGCAGGAACTCGAACGTGCCATCGATCTGGCCGCGGATCATCTGTCTCTGTACCAGTTGACGATCGAGGAAGGCACGCCGTTCTTTGATTTGTACAACGCAGGCAAATTGCAAATGCCGGATTCCGATCTGGCAGCCGACTTCTATGAGCTAACCCAGGAAGTCGCGGCGGCGGGTGGATTGTCAGCTTACGAAGTGTCCAATCATGCCAAGCCTGGCGCTGAATGCCGGCATAATCTGGTTTATTGGCGCTATGGCGACTATGTCGGCGTTGGTCCTGGTGCTCATGGCCGTGTCAGTGTCGGTGCCAACAAACTCGCTACCTCCTGCGAGCGACACCCTGAAAGCTGGCTTGAAGCGGTTGAAGCCAATGGTCACGCTCTTGTCGAAAATGTTGGTCTTGGGCCGGAAGAACAGGGCGATGAATATCTTCTGATGGGCTTGCGCCTGCGCGAAGGAATTGAGGTCTCGCGCTATGAAAGCCTTTCGCTGCGCAAACTAGACCCTCGGCGCCTCGCTGACCTGCGTTCTCATGGCATGATTGAGGAAATTGAGGCTGACCGTTTGCGCGTTACGCCGGAAGGTATGGCGGTTCTCGACGCCGTCGTTGCTGACTTGGCAGCGTAACCGCAAAGCCAAGTCCCTCAGTTTACTCAGATTACGCAAGAGAATCTTCAACCCTCGATGCTATGGTTGTGTTGATTGATCGATCTGTTGATTGATCTATTGCAGCATGCTGGGTATTTGCCGTAGTATGCTGCATTGCAACCAAGCTCAGAAACTCGATGAAATCGGGATTTTTAGTTACAAAGAGCTCACTCGCGAAGGGGTGTACGCGTGCCGTACTATCATTTCTACGAACTGAATCATGCTGCCATGGCGCCGGTAAGGGCCGTCGCAGACATGACAAAGCTCTATTTCAAAAACCCTCTGAACCCGCTCTCAAACACGGAATATGGTCGCGCAGTCGCTGCAGGCTGTGAAGTGCTCGAACGCATGACGCGCCGCTACGGCAAGCCGTCGTTCGACCTTCCGGAGACCACCGTTGGCGGTGTGCGTGTTTCGGTCACAGAGCAAATTGTCTGGTCGAGACCTTTTTGCGATCTCATTCATTTCCAGCGCGGAACAAATTCTGGCAGCAATGATCCGAAGATCCTGATCGTTGCGCCGATGTCCGGCCACTATGCTACCTTGCTGCGTGGAACCGTCGAAGCGCTCCTGCCCTACGCTGATGTCTACATCACGGATTGGATCGATGCTCGTATGGTGCCGTTGAGCGAAGGCAAATTCGATCTCGATGACTATATCGATTACCTGATTTCAATCGCCCATTTCATGGGAACCGACACCCACATGATCGGTGTATGCCAGCCGTCTGTGCCGGTTCTGGCCGCTGTCGCGTTGATGGAAGCCGATAACGATCCGTATGTGCCAGCCTCCATGACACTGATGGGTGGACCGGTCGATACGAGGGTCGCGCCAACCGCAGTGAATGATCTGGCGATGGATCATGGCATTGAATGGTTCAAGCAGAATGCTGTGATGAAGGTTCCCTTCCCGCACGCAGGCTGCATGCGTGATGTTTATCCAGGCTTTCTGCAACTTGGCGGTTTCATGTCGATGAACCTGGATCGTCATGTTACGGCGCATCGTGATTTCTACCAGCATCTGGTGGAAGGCGACGGCGACGGAGCGGACAAGCACCGCGACTTCTATGATGAATATCTGGCTGTCATGGATTTGACGGCCGAGTTCTATCTGCAGACGGTGGAAACTGTCTTTATTGAGCATTCCCTGCCACGCGGCGTGATGTACCACGGCGACAAACTTGTTGATTGCAGCAAGATTGAACGCACGGCTCTCATGACTGTTGAGGGCGAAAAGGACGACATCACCGGTCGTGGCCAGACGAAGGCCGCACATGACCTGTGCACCAATCTCGATCCGATCAAGAAAGTGCACTACGAACAATCCAACGTTGGGCACTATGGTGTTTTCAACGGATCGCGCTGGCGCTCAGAGATCTGCCCACGGATAATGGATTTCATCCAGTCGAATCGTCATACGGAAGCCAAGACCAGTAGCTTCAAGAAGACCGTCAAATCGGCAGTTGCCAAGGTCGTGCCTGCGAAGACGACCAAGGACAAGCCTGCAGCCAAGGCGACAGAGCCAGCCGCCGCTGATCCTCTTGCCGCGGTCTTGCTGTCCAAGCCTGAAGGGGCTGCGGATGATTTGAAGGCTATTACAGGTATCGGTCCGAAGCTGGCGACGACGCTCAATGAAGCAGGGATTTTCCACTACAGCCAGATCGCTGCTTTGACCAAAGCTCAAATTACAGCTTTGGATGAAAAGCTGGATTTGCGCGGTCGTATTGACCGTGAGGACTGGACAAAGCAAGCAAAAACGCTGGTGTCGGATCTCGCAAAAGCTACCTAAAAACGGCTGAGAAGCGGTGTTTTGGTTAAAAAATGCAGCGCCTATGGGCGTTGCATTTTGTTTTTCAAGAATTGAAGCGGCCTTTTTCAATCCCATTTCCGTGTGGTGAGTGACTAAGAGGGGTTTAAACCATGACAACTGCATGTTCTTCAATTCGGCCGGGTTGGTCGCCTGTAACCATCGGTTTGATGGTTCTTGGTTTCGTGGCTTTCTGGCCGCTTGGCTTGGCGATGCTTGCCTATATTTTGTGGGGTGATCATTTTCACCGCATGAAAAACGATGTCGTATCTGAGTGGCGATCCAGCCCTATGCGTGATGCGATGCATAACATGGGCGGCGCTGCTGCTCCGCGCACCGGAAACGTGGCGTTTGACGACTACCGTGAAAAAGAACTCAAGCGCCTCGAAGAAGAGCGCGCCAAACTGAACAAGATGCGCGATGAATTCGACGATTTCCTACGGGAACTGCGACGTGCAAAAGATCAGGACGAGTTCGATCGTTTCATGAATGCACGAAACGCCGGATCGTCTGGCCAGGCCTGATGATCAATCGGTAGATGAATGGCGAAGAAGCGGCGCTTTCAAGTGCCGCTTTTTTTGTGTCTGAAGACATTTTAAGCTGGCAAGAACTGATTCGAACCAGGGGCATCAATGCGCTCTCTGCTCCGCCGCAAGCCGGACCTTCCCGATGCGATTGAAATCGATGTGCAAGGAGCTCCTTTGCGCATTCGCCTGCGCATGAATGCCCGCGCGGTGCGCTATCTTTTGCGGTTGCCTGCGGACAACAGTGGTCCGGTAATGACGATACCAAACGGTGGCAGCGCCGCGCAGGCAAAACGCTTTGCCCTTCAACATGTTGACTGGCTGCTTGAACGACTTGAACGTCGGCCGGAACATGTGGCTTTGATGCCCGGTGATTATGTTCCGGTGCGCGGTGTAGAGCATAAGATCGTGATGACGGGAAAATTGCGCGGCCTGGTTCAGGTGAGCGAACAGGACGGTGAACCCGTTCTTCTGGTGCCGGGCGATGAAGTTCATGTGCCACGAAAAGTCGTAAACTGGCTGAAATCTGAAGCCAAACGCGACCTTGTTGCAGCAACTCAAAAGCATGCGCCAAGTATCGGTAAAAAGGTCGCTGGCCTGTCCGTTCGCGACACTAAGAGCCGTTGGGGATCCTGCGCTCATAATGGGCGACTGTCGTTTTCCTGGCGCTTGATCCTCGCGCCACCGGATATTCTTGACTATGTCGCGGCGCACGAGGTCGCACATCTTCAGGAAATGAACCATTCAGAGCGGTTCTGGCGCGTTTGCGAGAAACTTGCGCCGCAGACACCGCAAGCGCGCAAATGGCTTAAGGACAATGGCGCCCGTCTGCACGGTTATGGTCAGACCCAGGACTAGCCGCCAAAAATACTCTTGAGCAAATCAAGTGGCCCTTTGCCTTCGCCAAGAGGTTCCGGAGGGACCAAGGCACCTGGATCGTCTCTGTTGACCTGCGGACCAGTGCTTTTCGGCGCTGGTGGTGTCAGGACCTGGCCATAATTGAGAACGCCGGGAAGGTTGGCGACCGGTATATCCTGGTGTTCTGCATCCATGACCTCTTTCCAGACCATCGCTGGAAGGTTGCCACCTGTCACCTTTTTCGTCGGTGAATTGTCGTCATTACCGAGCCAGACACCGGTGGTGAGATTGGCAGTATAGCCAATGAACCAGGCATCGCGGGAGTCCTGACTGGTGCCCGTCTTGCCAGCAGCAGGCCTCAGGTCTTCCATAAGCGCTCGCTTTCCGGTGCCGGTAAGCAGTGTTTCAGCCATCATTTGGTTCATTTCCGCGACCAGATCACGGTCAATCACGCGGCCAAGACCATCGCCCTGGCGAGAGTAGAGGGTTTCCCCGTCCATCGTCCGAATGCGACGAATGATATGCGGCAGAACGCCGTAGCCGCCATTGGAGAAGGGCACGTAGGCCCCGACAATCTCTAGCGGAGTTACTTCGGAGGTTCCGAGCGACAATGTCAGGTTGCTTGTCAGTTTGGACTGGATGCCCAGCCGATGCGCCGTTTTTGCAATGGCCTTCGGCCCGACCTCGTAGGCAAGCTGCGCGGCGACCGTGTTCAAGGACATCGCAAGTGCCTTGGTCAATGTGACGTTGCCGTAGTGCTTTTTGGTGTAGTTGTTCGGCGACCAGCCATTCAATGTAACGGGCTTGTCCTGGCGCACTGTGTTCGGCGTCATGCCCTTTTCCAGCGCGGTTAGAAAGACAAACGGTTTGAAGGCCGATCCTGGCTGTCTTTTGGCATAAACCGCCCGATTGAACTGGCTGCGGGAATAGTCTGCGCCACCAACCAGCGCCCGGACAGCTCCGGCGGTGTCCAATGTGACCACCGCCCCCTGGCTGACACGACGCTCAACCTTGTTTTCTTTCAAGGCTTTACGCAGCGCGTTTTCGGCAGCGAGCTGCATTGGAACGTCAATTGTAGTGTCGACGATGATGTCCTTGTCGAATGAGCCGACATAATGCGGCAGCATATCCATAACCCAATCCGCTGCATAATTCTGGCTTGCAGTGGTGTGACGGCGTACGACTTTGGCAGGTGCAGAAATGGCATCAAGGGCTTCTTGCGCTGTGATGTAGCCCTCATCATGCATCGCGGTGATCACCAGCTTCGCACGCTCCTCGGCGAGATCCGGGTTGCGCAGCGGTGACAGACGGGAGGGCGCCTTGAGAAGGCCAGCCAGTGTCGCAGCTTCTGCAATGGTCACCAGCCGGGCAGGTTTGCCGAAATAACGTCGGGATGCGGCATCGACACCATAAGCTCCAGAGCCGAGATAAACCCGGTTCAGATACATTTCCAGGATCTGGTCCTTGGAGAACTTGGCTTCCAGCCAAATCGCCAGAATCAATTCCTGGATCTTTCTCTTGACCGTCCGATCAGGTTCCAGAAACAGGTTTTTCGCCAATTGTTGGCTGAGCGTCGAGCCGCCTTGGCGCACGGTGCCGGAAGTGAAGTTGGTAATGACGGCGCGCGTGAGGCCAATCGGGTCAAATCCGACGTGGCTTCTGAAACGCCGATCCTCAATCGAGATGACTGCATTGGGGAGATAGGACGGCAGTTGTTCTAGCCTCACGGCCTCGCCGCCGGTATCTCCGCGGTTGCCAAGCAGTTCACCACTTTGGGAAACGATTTTGACGTTGGGTGGGCGCTGTGGAACCGACCATTCGGACGTCGGAGGCAGATAAGCTGCGTAGTAAATTACGACACCCGCGGCGATGATCCCGCCCCAGACACCAGCAACCAGGCCCCAGTAGAATAGCTTTCTGGCAAGCCAGGTCAGGCCTCCGATCAAACCACCCCGGTTGAACTTCCGTCTGGATTTACCGCGACCGCCACCCTTACCGGCTTTGGCAGGAGCCCGTTTACTTGCTGTTTTGGCTGAGCTTTTGCGGGTTTTCGGACGTTCTGACGCGGGTTTGCGCTTTGGTTTGGAGGATCTCGCTGGGCCTGCAGTCCGGTCACGCTCGCCCGGCCGGATATCCACCGCAGAGGCGTCCGGTTTTCGAGTAAACTGCGGCTCGATACGCTTTTTGCGCGCCATTGCCCAGGGGCTCCAAAATCACATTGGTAAAATCACGGGTAGACCAAATGACATTAGATTAAGGCAGTTTAAGGGGCCGTTAAGCTTGGTGTTTTCTTAACCGCACACAAACGCTTGTGAGCGGACCTGCAATCAGGGTAGGACTTGGGTCCGAAACGGGGCTAATCCCGATGCAGAAGTCTGAAAAAGAGGTCGATGATGGCGAAGGGTTATTGGATTGCCAGTGTCAGTGTTGCTGATCCTGAGACATACAAGAAGTACGTTGAAGGCAGCGCCGCCGCATTCAAGAAATATGGTGCCAAGTTTATTGCACGCGGCGGTGAAATCACGACTCTCGAAGGTTCGCCTCGCGCCCGCAACGTTGTGATTGAGTTCGACAGCGTCGAAACCGCTCTGGCTTGTTACAAATCGCCGGAATACAGCGCTGCAAAGGCCCATCGTGAGCCGGTTGCAGAAGCCGATATCTTCATCATGGAAGGTTACACCGGTCCGCAGCCCAACGATTGATCGGCAGCTGGCGAAACGGTTTGAAAAACGCGGCATGCCAGTCAGGCGTGTCGCGTTTTATTATGTCCAGCGTTTGAACAAATCAGCTCGCGAAACGTCCGGCGTCGGTCCCATAGTGGCTTACGTATCGCGCATTCAGGTTGGAAACCGGCATGATGACGAAAACATCTGTTGTTCCGAACTGATGATCGACGACGGCGCCATCGCCGATGTAAGCACCGATCCTCAGATAGCCTTTGATCAGCGGTGGCAGGGCCCGCAGCGCTTCCTTCGGCTTCAGGTTCTCGGCTGGAAGCCGGTTCATTTCGACGTGTAAATGATCGAGCGCCCTCACCTGCCACTCTTCCGGCGCGCTTGCCGAATGGTGGAGGAAGGAGAGCTGCTCTTGCATCAGCTCCGGGTTGGTACCTTCAATCGAAGCGCAACCGATCATAACGTCGATCTTGTGACGCAGCACATAGGCCCAGATGCCGTGCCAGAGCAATTCGACGGTTTTCTTGTTCCGATAGGGCTTTAAGACGCAGGATCGGCCAAGTTCCATAAAGCGTTTTGTCGGATTGGCTTCCAGAAGGGGTGCCAGATCAAATTCGTTTGCGGTGTAAAATCCGTTGTGGCGTTCAGCAATATCCTGGCGCAGCAGGCGGTACGTCCCAACGATCTGCGGTGTGATACGGCCGAGCTTGTTGCGCTTTTTGGAAGCGTGATCAATGACGAGCAAGTGATCGCAAATCGCGTCAAAGGGATCTGCATCGCGGCGGGTAAGCTGCGTCTGACCGTCTGCAATGGCGGACATCTCCTTATAGAAGACCCGGTAGCGTAGACGTTGGGCTTTTTTGACCTCTTTTGCGGTGCGCGCCAGACGCACTTCAAGATTGCCAATTTTCCCGAGAGTTTCACCTTGAGCTTCAAACAGATCGTGATCTATGGCTCTACCCTTTATGACCAGCGGAAAAGAGCTGGGTGCAAACTTTCGAACAAAGCTCTTTGGCGAAAGGTTCACTGCGCGTGTCATTTTAGGTTGTTCCTACCCCGATCCCGGACTGCCCCTGCTCCAGGGCAGCAGCCTTTGGATTACTTGATTTCACGGTCCGCTGAAAGACGTGGTCTGTCGACAAACCTTTTCATGCTTTGCCGTAGATCACAGTTTTCCGTCAGAACGATGACAGTGCAAAACCAAGCGACGCTTTACAGCGTCAATCGTGGGATAAAACGTTCCTTAGCCGTCTTATGTGACAGCTTTGCCGACCTTTGCAAGGGCTTCTTTGAGGCTGTCTGCTGACAAGGGTTTGGTCAGGTATCCTGTCACACCAGCCGCCGCCGCCTTTTCGCGGGCATCCTGCATCACATCGGCTGTGACCATGAGGATGGGAACGGGTTGCTGGCCTGACTGCTGTTCGCGAGCCCGGATCTGCGTTGTCGCGGTGATTCCGTCGACCCCGGGCATGTGCATGTCCATGAGGATCGCGTCGAAATGGGTTGTCTCGGCAGCCTGCATCGCCTTTTCGCCGTCGGTCACCAGAACCGGTTCATGGCCGAGTTTTCGCAGTAAGGCTTCGCTGAGCAGCCTGTTGATGTCATTGTCTTCGGCGACCAGCAGTTTGAGCGGTCGTGATGGCGCCCGTTGTTTGTCCTTGTCTTGCGCCAGCGGGTCGATGACCGCACCAGCGTCCCAGGCAAGGCTTTTGGGCGTTTCTTCCAACAGATTGAAAATGGTTTGGGTGAGGCTGTCCATCCGGATCGGTCGGATCAAATAGGCAGTGTAACCGGCTTTCCGCAGACGTTCGAGGCGGTCGCGTTCGCTTGGCAGAACCATGATGACGGCCGGAATAGAAGGACCGCTCAAATGGGCACCGGCCAACCAGCCAGCGCTGTCAGACAGCGATGAGTTGTCGACGACCAGGAGATCGGCTGTTGCCAGATGCTCGTCGAGACTATCTGAACCCGGGATGCAGGTAATCGTCTGCACGCCGACACCTGCCAGTCGATCGCAGATCAAACGGGGTTCGACCTTGCCTTCGCTGATAATGACCACTTTTTTTCCGAAGGCATGGTCTGGTGCCTTGATGTGATCGGTCGAATTCAATGCTTCCGGCACAGGAATTGAGACAAAAAACTCTGCACCGCCATCAGGATGCGGTGTTGCCGAGATCGTCCCATCCATCAGCTCTGTTAGACGCTGCGCGATCGCAAGACCCAGTCCGGTACCATCGAACTTTCGGGTCGGCCCGTGGTCGATTTGCTCGAATTCCTGAAACAGACGGTCTGCCTGAGACGCTTCAAAGCCGATGCCGGTATCGAGCACCCGAATTTGCAGCAGCGAGCCGCCAGAAGTGTTCTCAACCCCATCGATTTCGAGCGAAATACCTCCGGTATCTGTAAACTTGATGCCGTTGCCGATCAGATTGAAGAGAATCTGACGGACCCGCGGTGCGTCAATCGTAACGGTTTCAGGCAGGTTGGGATTGATGCGCGCGCCAATTTCCAGCCCTTTTGCGTGGGCTTTGGGTGCGAGAACCTCGGCCACATTCTCGGCGATCGATTTGACGGATGCAGGCGCTGTTTGAAGCTCAAACTTGCCAGCTTCCACCTTGGAAAAGTCCAGCACTTCGTCGATCAGCATCAGCAACGTTTCACCGGAAGATTGCAGGGCTTCGATATAGGCGGTCTGCTCTTTGGTGACACGGGTGTCGCGCAACAAAGACGCCATCCCGAGGATGCCGTTCAGTGGTGTGCGGATCTCATGACTGACCGTAGCCAAAAAACGTGACTTGGCTTCGTTGGAGGATTCCGCGCTATGGCGCGCGGCGAGCAACTCGTCTTCGATCAATCGACGGTCCGTCACGTCGCGCAGAACGGTCTGGATCATCGGTTCTTCACTTTGGGCATCGCGAACACTGCTATCGATGCGCGAAAACCAGCGGCGACCCTGATTTGTTTGCAGCAGGATGTCGCCGAAGTCACTGTCTTCGTATTCTTGAAAACGATCGGGCGAGGCCAGATCCTGCTCGACACGAGGCAGTATCAAGGACGTCCCGATCAAGGGTTCATGCAGCCCGCCAAAGGCTTTTTCAGCGGCCCTGTTGGCATAAACGACTTCCCGGTCGAGATCCCGGCGCAGAACAATGTCGCCAAGCGTTGAAAGAATGCTGGACTGGCGCTCATCCCGCTCGCGGAGTTCCCAGGCCGTGTCTTCAAGTTCTTCCGATTTGGCCTGCTCTGCACGAAGCTGGGCCGCCTGATGCGCAATTGTCGCCTGTGCCCGGCTCAGGTCATCGACCTGCATCCGCCAGACAGCGAGCGCGCCCGCGAAAAAGGCTGCAAGAGGTGCATAAAACAAGGTCGCTGGTTGTGCGATCAGAACAAAGGCACCGATTGCCCCTGCCACAGCGCCGAATGTCGCCAGGTTCAAAAATACCTTTGAGGGCTTCGGTGATGCAATGAACTGCTCTTCAGGCGGCAGTTTGGACTCGTCTTCGCTCTTGTGTTGCACTTCCTCGGCATCTGCACGTTTGAAGGCTTCGTCTTGAGCGAATTCTTTGATGGATGGATCACCAGCTTGCTCTTCCATCGGCTTCTTTGCAGTGCCTTCGGAGGAATTGTGCTGCGCGCGCTTTTGGGGGCTTTTCAAGGGTAGATCCTGCTCAAGAAACTCGTTGGTGAATTTCTAGCAGTTAAGGATTGAGAAACCGTTTCTTTGACACACGGGATTGCTGGTCAGGCGGCATGCGCCAATATCGACCTGCCGCGATAGCTCAAGGCTTCGGCTAGATGCACTTTCTGGACGGTTTCCAGGCCATCAAGATCGGCAAGCGTGCGCGCAAGCTTCATCACCCGGTGATAGCCGCGAGCGCTGAGCGCGAGCGCATTGGCAGCATCCTGCAGAAAACTCATGTTCTTGGCATCAACTTTCACCAGGCTTTCCACCATGTTGGGCGGCGCAAGTGCATTGGTTTGTGTCGGGGTTCCAAGCGCCGCATAGCGTTCACGCTGGATCTCGCGCGCTCTGGCAACCCGCTTGGCCACCACTTCGGAGGCCTCGCCATTGCTGGCCCCAATCAGGTCCGCCGCAGTGACTGCGGGAACCTCGATCCTGAGGTCGATACGATCCAGAAACGGCCCGGAAACCCTAGCCTGATAATCGCTGGCGCAGCGGTCGCCGCGCCGACATTGGTGGCCCGGTGCACCGGCATAGCCGCACCGGCAGGGGTTCATCGCGGCGATCAGTTGAAATCGGGCTGGATAGGTAACCCGGTGATTTGCTCGTGCGATCACCGCTTCGCCGGTTTCCAGCGGTTGACGCAGGCTGTCCAGCACTTGGGGATTGAACTCGGGCAGCTCATCGAGAAACAGGACGCCGTTATGGGCGAGCGACACTTCGCCTGGCTTGGCACGCAGGCCGCCACCAACAAGCGCGGCCATGGAGGCCGAATGATGGGGCGCGCGAAAGGGTCGCCGATCGCTGAGACGCCCCTCTGCCAATGTGCCCGCGAGGGATGCAATCATCGAGACGTCCAGCAACTCACGCGGCTGAAGGGGTGGCAGAATGGAAGGCAGACGGCTGGCCAGCATGGACTTGCCGGCGCCCGGAGGCCCACAAAACAAGAGGTTATGCCCACCAGCCGCTGCAATCTCCAAAGCCCGCTTTGCGCTTTCCTGTCCCTTGATGTCGGCAAGGTCCGGCAGGGAGCTCGGCGCGGGCTGAAGCTTGGCATTTGGCCGGGAAAGCACCTGTGTCCCCTTGAAGTGATTGGCGAGCTGGATCAGGGAGTTCGGGGCCAGAATATCCATCTCAGGATCCGCCCATGCGGCCTCGCTGCCGCTTTCGGAGGGGCAAATCAACCCCTTGCCAAGCGTGTTGGCGCCAATTGCTGCGGGTAGGACGCCTGCCACGGGCGCCAGACGCCCATCAAGGCCGAGTTCACCCAAAACCGCATAGTCATTTAAAAGATCTGCTGGAATGGCACCGATGGCCGCCATCACCCCCAGTGCAATCGGAAGATCGTAATGAGAGCCTTCCTTGGGCAAATCGGCTGGTGCCAGATTGACGGTGACCCGTTTGGCCGGAAGGGCGAGCCCGGAAGCATGAAGGGCGGAGCGGACACGTTCGCGGCTTTCTCCAACCGCCTTGTCAGGAAGGCCGACAATCGTAAAAGCAACCATGCCCGGGCCGACCTGGACCTGTACATCGACCGGCAAGGCGTAAACGCCTTCAAACGCAACAGTGGTAACGCGACTAACCATTCCAATACACCACCAATAAGTGCATTTAAATAAAATACACTCTTGATGGAAAATCAAGAACAAAAATAGAACACGTTATCTTCTGGCGCAAATCGATTTGAAGCGGAGCCTGATGACGAGGCCTAGTGCGCCTCGTCCCAATTGTCTGCGGCCCGTGCGTCCACCTGAAGAGGTACCGAAAGCTTGAGCACCGGCTCGCAGGCGTTTTCCATAACCTCGGTTATGACCGGAATTGTCTTGTCCACCTGGTCTTCCGGCACCTCAAAAATCAATTCGTCATGCACTTGCAGAAGCATTTGCGCGTCGAGTTTAGAGTTGTTCAGCTTGTCTTCCATCCGAACCATCGCGCGACGCAGGATGTCGGCTGCTGACCCCTGAATCGGCGCATTGATTGCGGCCCGCTCAAAGAAGGCCCGCATGTTCGGGTTCTTGGTGTTCACCTCGGGATAATGCGCCTTGCGACCGAAGATGGTCGAGACGTAGCCGTTGGCGTGAACGTCGCGTTTGACCTCTTCCATATAGTCCTTGATGCCGGGAAAGCGTGCGAAATAGGTCTTGATGTAGTCGCTTGCCTCACCTCTGGAAATGCCGAGTTGGGCGGCCAGACCAAAGGCGGAAATGCCATAGATGATACCGAAATTGATCGCCTTGGCCCGGCGTCGCACGCTTGGGTCCATGCCTTCAATCGGCACGCCGAACATTTCCGAGGCGGTCATGGCGTGAATGTCGAGCCCGTCGGCAAATGCTTTCTTGAGCTGCGGGATATCAGCCATATGCGCCAGAACGCGCAATTCAATCTGACTGTAATCGGCAGAAATCAGCTTTGACCCCTTTGCGGCGACAAATGCCTTGCGGATCTTCCGGCCATCTTCGGTCCGCACCGGAATGTTCTGCAGGTTCGGTTCTGAAGATGACAGGCGCCCTGTTGTCGTGGAGGCGAGCGAATACGATGTATGAACCCGCTTGGTTTCGGGATGTATGCGCCCGGGCAGCGCATCCGAATAGGTGGATTTCAGCTTCGAGAGCTGGCGCCAGGAGACAATCCGGGAAGGGAGTTCATGACCTTCTGCGGCCAGATCATCAAGCACAGAGGCGGATGTGGACCACGCCCCGGTCTTGGTCTTCTTGCCACCCGGCAATCCCATTTTGCCAAACAGGATATCCCCCAGCTGTTTCGGAGAGCCGATGTTGAAGCTTTCGCCGGCAAGTTCATGGATTTCGCTTTCCAATGCTGCCATGCCTTGCGCAAAATCGCCGGAGAGACGCGAAAGCATTTGGCGATCCACCGAAATGCCGCGTTTTTCCATGCGTGCCAGCACGGGCACCATTGGGCGCTCAAGTCGCTCGTAAAGCGTCGCCATATGCTCGGACACCAGCCGTGGTTTCAGCACTTGCCAGAGGCGCAAGGTGACGTCGGCATCTTCAGCAGCATAAGGCGTTGCCTTGTCCAGGCTCACCTTGTCGAAGGTGATCATTGACTTGCCGGAACCACAGACCTCCTTGAACGGGATTGGTGTATGACCGAGCCATCGTTCTGACAGCTCATCCATGCCGTTGCCGCCCCTGCCCGCATCAAGCGCATAAGATAGCAACATCGTGTCATCGAACGGTGCAATGGCCACGCCGTAGCGGCTCATGACCAGCCAGTCGTATTTCAGGTTTTGTGCAATTTTCAGGACTGCAGGATCTTCAAGCATCGGCTTGAGTACCTCAAGCGCCTGATCCATCGGGATTTGTCCCTCGACCAGGCCGCCGCCGCCCAGAAGGTCACCTTCTCCGTCCACGTGGCCCAGTGGAATATAACAGGCCTTTCCAGGCGCTGTGGCGAGCGAGATACCAACCAGTTCGGCCTGCATCGCATCAAGCGACGTCGTCTCGGTGTCAAAAGCCACGTGACCGACTTCATAGGCTTCGGCGACCCAGGTCTTGAGACGATCAAGATCTATCACGGTTTCATATGTTGAGCGATCGATCACCGTGGACTTGGCCGCTTCGATGCGGGCATCAGAAACCGTTTGCGGGACCATCATGTCGCCGTCGACCGGCGCATCATTGCTGCTGGTGCTCGATGTTTCTGGAGCTGCGGCTGGCGCGTGTTCGACCATTCGGCCCTTGTGGTCCGGAACGTCCCATCCAGCGACCTGGAAATCAGCAGGCTCGATATTGGCAATTTCTGCCGAAGTGGTTTCTGCGACACGTTTGGTCAGTGTCGTCAGGCCCATGGCCTTCAGGAAGCCGACAGCTTTTGGGCCATCGATGTCCGTGACACTCAGATCTCCGACGGGCACCACGACCGGCACGTCCTGCTTCAAGGTCACGAGCTGCTTTGATACCCGGGCTTGTTCGGCAAACTCGATCAGATTTTCGCGGCGCTTGTTCTGCTTGATCTCGGATGCACGCTCCAAAAGCGTTTCCAGGTCACCATATTCGTTGATCAGGAGCGCGGCGGTCTTCAGGCCGATGCCCGGGACCCCCGGCACATTGTCGACACTGTCGCCGGCGAGTGATTGCACTTCGATGACTTTATCCGGCCCGACACCAAATTTTTCAAAGACTTCAGCCTCGCCAAAGATCTTGTTCTTCATCGTATCGATCATGCCGACGTTGGGACCGATCAACTGCATCAGGTCCTTGTCGCCCGACACGATTGTCACTCGGGCGCCCAGCGCGGCTGCCTGCGTCGCGTAGGTCGCGATCAGATCGTCGGCTTCAAAGCCTTCCTGCTCCACACAATGAACGGAAAACGCCCGTGTTGCTTCGCGGATCAATCCGAACTGGGGAACCAGATCTTCGGGGGGCTCAGGCCGCTGTGCCTTGTACTCCGGATAAATATCTGAGCGGAATGTCTTTGATGAATGGTCAAAAATGACGGCGAAATGGGTCGGTTCGTCGCCCTTCTCCGGGCTTAGGCCCTCCTGCAACAGCTTCCATAGCATGTTGCAAAATCCGGATACGGCCCCGATCGGCAGGCCGTCAGGCTTGCGCGTCAACGGCGGCAGCGCGTGATAGGCGCGGAAGATAAACGTGGACCCATCGACCAGGATAAGGTGGTCGTCGGAGCTCAAATTGGAATGTGCAGTTTCTGTCGGCATGGCGCGGATCATGCCCTCACAAGGAAGCAGAAGAAAGAGCTAATGCGCTTCCTTCTGCAATCTCTTGTTATTCAGCGGCCGCTTGCTGCTTTGCGGCAGGCAAAGTGCCCTGCAAATAGGCCCATTGTGGGCGTCTGAACAGGAACCAGCCAATATTTGTCCGGTTGATCATCCAGAAGAGAATCATTGGAGAAATGACCGCGATTGTGGTCACGATAAAGGACATCGTGCCCGTATCCAGCAGGTTTAGCTTGAGCAGGATCTGGCGGGTCACTCCCATTGGGAAGAAGAAGGCCAGATAGATCACGATCGAGTTAGCGCCAAACGTCGTCAGGAAGTTCAAGATACCTGCACGCACCAACAATGTACTGGTCACGATGATCGCACCGGCACCCGCAACACCAAGCACTAGTCCGATGCCTGGTTTGCCAGCAAGATCCATATGCACCAGCGTCCCGTTGATCACGGCCCAGATGCCGAGATAGGCAAGTCCGGCGAGCACGTTGTCACGGAACAGGTCCGAGAGCTTGAAGATTTGCGTCGCAAAAATATAGCCGATGTAAAAGAACACGAAGCGGGCGCAGAATTCTTCCAAAAGATACCAGCTGGTTTCAATCGGAAAGATATTCAAAAGCGCCGCGATGCCGAGAATAAGTTGCCAGGGCACCTTCGCATCGTGAGCGAGTTTGCAAACAACAAAGAAGATCGGCAGCATATAGATGAACCAGAGCGTTCCAAGTGGCACAACAAAGCTGAGGGCATAGAACTCAAGCACGCCAAACCAGCCCATATCTTCTGCGAAGATCGGTGCTTTGACGATCATCTGTATCGTCATCCAGAGAACGTAGAAATAGGCGAAGTGAACAACCTTTCGGTCGAGATACAGTCTCCAGTCGCGATTGATGACGTTGGCCAGAAACAGGCCGGAAATCAAAAAGAAATCTGGCATTCTGAACGGCTTGGCAAACTCGACGATCGGGTGCATCCACCCAAGATCGCCCGTGCTCTTCTCCGTTCCCAAAACAGAATGCATCATGACAACGAAAATGATGCAGATACCCTTTGCGGTATCAACCCAGTCTACGCGTTTTGACACTTGCTCACCCACTATCCCTGGCCAGTCTTCGTGACCGGCATTCTCAGGCTGTCGGTGACGCAAGATCACCATCAACCTGTTTGATTGCTGGTGAGATTACTCAACAAAGTTGAATTTGAGGTTACCTTCGGTCAGATTTTTGATCGATTTGCCGCTGAGCACCTTCATGCGAGCCGTCCCCCGACCCGTCGGTGCGGGACCATTCGTCTTCATCCAGGTCGACAAAATCATCTCTACGGGGGGTTGTCACAGTGACATTTGCCCGAGACAGAATGAAACGTGCCAGTTGACCGCGCACTGGTGGCAGGAACAGCAGAAGGCCGATGGTATCTGTTACAAAGCCCGGAATAAGGAGAAAAACAGCAGCGACCACAATCAGAGCGCCGTTCATGATATCCTCTTCCGGACGTTTGCCGGCGTTGATATCGCGCTGCATGCGCATAACTAGGGAAAGCCCTTGTTGCCGCAGCATGACGGTTCCTGCAAAGGCCGTCAGAACGGTCAGCAGAATAGTTGGAACAGCGCCAATCACACTGCCCGCCTGAATGAAGACGGCAATTTCAATCAGCGGGAGGCAGATGATTAAGGCGATTACGTAAAGTGCCACGTATTTTCCGTTCGTTAGCTGGTGTCTTGTATCATTTTCTCAAGGCTCTATTTAATCATAGATGACAGGGATTACGAGGGGGGTAAGTCTTCTCCTTATACAGATGTCCAGATTCCGCTCTTGCCCTTGCTGCCTGATGCTGGTTCAAGGGGAGGATAAAGAGTAACAGGCGCGCACTGTGCGGACATTTAAATGGTGATGAGCTTGATGCTTTTTCAATATGCGCTGGAGAACCGGTAAAAAGAGATGAACGAGATTTTCGACGTCTACAATCTGATCCTCATTGGCTTGGCTGTTTTCATTCTTTTCAAGTTGCGATCCGTTCTGGGAAAACGCACTGGAAATGAACGCCCGCCGTTTGATCCCTACAGTAAACCTGAAAAGAGCGACGAAAAGCCTAGCGCGCCGGTAAACACCGATGCTCAAAGTGGTGACAACGTTATCCCTTTGCCGGGGCAGGAAGTGCCACAGTCGAAAGATGACGGGTCAGACAAGGACGGTGCGATTGACACCGTAGCGCCAACCGGCTCCGCCTTGAATGAAGCTTTGCGCCAGATCCTGTCGGTTGATCGCAGCTTTGAACCGGGACCTTTCGTCGAAGGCGCACGCTCGGCCTATGAGATGATCGTCACCGCATTCGCAGACGGAGACCGCAAGACACTGAAGTCCTTGCTCGCCAAGGACGTCTACGAAGGCTTTGTGAGCGCAATCGATGAGCGCGAAAAGCGCGGCGAAACGGTTGAGACCACCTTCGTCGGCATCGACAAGGCAGAGATCGTTGAAGCGGCGCTGAAGGACGGCCAGGCTCAGGTCACCGTAAAAATTCAAAGCCAGCTGATTTCTGCCACCAAGGACAAAGATGGCGAAGTCGTTGATGGCGATCTGAGCAAGATCGACGAAGTGGTCGATATCTGGACGTTTGCCCGCGATATCAACTCGCGTGATCCGAACTGGAAACTGATCGGAACAGAAGCAGCCTGATGGTTGAACGACCCGCCAAACGCCGCCTGTCGGGGTGGCGGGTCGTCTATGCTCTCGCCATGGGAGCGGTTTTTCTGAACTTCGGCACGAACAAGGTCTGTGCGGCAATGCTGACTGATTTGTACATCAGGACGAGTTTCGCCGAGATGGACCAGTGGACTTCAGATGATCACAAGGCCGCCTTGTCGGCCTTTTTGCGTTTTTGCGATGGCAATCATCTCCTGAGAACCGGGCCTTTCAAACTCGGTGCAAAGGACCGCAAGGCGCTGTGCCAAAAGGCCGAAGTGGCTTCGGAGGCATCCGCCGATTCTGCGCGCGCGTTTTTTGAAACAGAATTTGTTCCGTTCGAGATTGCCAGGAACGGCTTTGTGACTGGATATTTTGAACCGGAACTCGGCGCGTCCAGAGTGAAGAGCGAGCGCCATTTCTGGCCATTGCGACGTGCACCGCAGGGACTGTCGACTGTAAAGCCCGGTAACCGGCCAAAGGGCTGGCCGTCTGAGTTGTCCTATGGACGCATGACGAAGGCCGGATTGCGCCCCTTGCCCAACCGGGCTGAAATCATGGCCGGTGCGCTTGATGACGAAGATCTGGAGTTCGTCTATCTCGAAGATCCGATCGATGCCTTTTTTATTCATGTGCAAGGTTCAGCGCGTCTGAAATTAGCCGAGGGCGGCGCAATGCGCGTCGGCTTCGCTGGCAAATCGGGACATCCCTATACGTCGATTGCAAAGCGTCTGGTTGAGCGCGGTGAAGGCACGCCCGATCAGCTCACGATGTCCGGCTTGAGAAAGTGGCTGAGCGACAATCCGGACAAGCGCGACGAACTGTTTGCTCAAAACCAGTCCTACATATTCTTCCGTGAGATCGAAGACGCTGATCCTGAAAAGGGACCTATTGGCGCCGCTGGGCTGCCGCTCGTTCCAGGCCGCAGCATTGCAGTTGATCTGGCGCAGCTTTCTTTGGGGCTCCCGCTTTTTGTGGCCGCTGATCTTGCGGGTGTGGATGGTTTCAACGCGGATGCCCGTTTGATGATCGCTGATGACACGGGCTCGGCTATCAAGGGCCCGGCCCGCGGGGATCTGTTTATTGGGTCAGGCGAACATGCAGGAAAAATAGCCGGAGAAATTCGGCATAGGGCTAAGATGACCGTTCTCATTCCGAACGCTCTTGCGGGAGCTCTGCAGGACAGGAACGGATAGGTGGCAGGTTCACGCAAGAAGAAACGGGGGCAACTGAGCCCCGAGGACAAGGAGCTTTGGACAAAGGTTACAAAGACTTTGACGCCATTGCATCCAAAAGTATCCGTTGAAACGGATGATGAAGTCTTCAGTGCGTTGATTGATGCGGAAGCGCCCCAGCCCAAGCCGTCAAAAAAGCCGGAAACCGCGATCCGTGTTCAACCCAGTCATCCAAAAGTGGCGGCCGTACCGCCGCTTCACAAGTTGGAGCATCGGCATCGCAAGAAAGTCGTTCGGGGGGTAAAGCCAATCGATGCGCGGATCGACTTGCACGGATTGACCCAGGCACAAGCCCACAGTCGTTTGAGCGGGTTTTTGTTCCAGGCCCAGGCATCCGGCGCTAAACTGGTTCTTGTCATCACAGGTAAGGGAAGCGGATCCGGTCCTCACGGGGAAATTGGAATCTTGCGTCGTACTGTGCCTCAATGGCTGTCCTTGCCAGAAATGCGCTCTGTGGTTATTGGCTATGAAGAAGCGCATGGATCTCATGGTGGCGCTGGCGCTCTTTATGTCCGCATTCGCAAGAAAAGGTGATCATTTGACCCCTCTTGGAGCCAAGATACGCGAGCTACGTCAAAAACGTGGTGTTTCCTTGAAGGAAATGGCAGCGGCGTTGTCAGTTTCCAGCGCGTATTTGTCGGCGTTGGAGCATGGCAAGCGCGGCAAACCCACATGGTTCCTGGTTCAACGTATCATCACTTATTTCAACGTTATCTGGGATGAGGCTGAAGAGATTCAGCGTCTTGCCGAATTGTCCGACCCGAAAGTGTCAATTGATACCTCCGGCCTTGATCCCAAGGCCACCGAACTTGCCAACCGTATGGCGACGACCATCGACGGATTGTCGCGTGACTCACTCGATCATCTTTTGCATCAATTGCGCACTGTCGCCGCAAAGGATGGAGTTTAGCCGTCTTTACGGGCCATTAGCCCGGGCTTGCTATGCTTGTGCAAACAGGTCATGGGTCTGTTTGTGTCCCAATTAACCCTGAAGTTAGTTCTACCAGATGAAATTGACAGCCGAAGACCTTGCAGGTCTGATTGATTCCGAAGCTCTGCGTCACCGCCTCACAGCCTTGACAAAGCCTTTTGACGGTGATGGGTCCGATCTGAAGATCCGGTCAGAGGTCTTGAGTATTCTGAAAGAAACGATGTCTTCGGGTCGAGAGCTGGCGGAAACGCGCCTGAACGAAGACGGGAGTGGCCTCAAGTGCGCCGGACGCCTGTCTTATCTGCAAGATGAAATCATCCGCGTTATCTACGACTTCGCATACTATCATGTCTATCGGACGCAGAACCCGTCTGCAGCAGAGCGCATGTCCGTTGTTGCCGTTGGCGGCTATGGCCGTGGCACCCTTGCGCCTGGCTCCGATGTCGATCTGTTGTTTTTGCTGCCCTACAAGCAAACCCCATGGGGCGAACAGGTCGTTGAATACATTCTCTACATGCTTTGGGATCTGGGTCTGAAGGTCGGACATGCGACCCGCAGTGTTGAAGAATGTGTGCGCTTGTCTCACCAGGACATGACCATCCGCACGGCTATCCTCGAAGCACGCCATATTTGGGGCGACAAGGCGCTGTTTGACGACCTGATCCAGCGTTTTGCGGATGAAGTGGTTGCCGGAACAAGTTCTGAATTCATTGCTGCCAAGCTCAAGGAGCGCGATGAGCGCCACAAGCGCCAAGGCGCAACGCGCTATCTCGTTGAGCCCAACATCAAGGAAGGCAAGGGGGGGCTGCGCGACCTGAACACCTTGTTCTGGATCGCAAAGTATCACTATCAGGTGTCCCGCCAGGCCGATTTGGTCAAGAAGGGTGTACTTTCGCGCGCTGAATATAAGCGCTTCGTAAAAAGCGAAGACTTCCTGTGGGCCGTTCGCTGCCACATGCATTTCATGACAAACCGGCCCGAAGAACGACTGTCTTTTGATTTCCAGCGCGAGATCGCCATGCGTCTCAGCTATACTCAACATCCGGGTATGAAGGACGTCGAGCGCTTCATGAAGCACTACTTCCTTGTCGCCAAGGATGTTGGAGATCTGACCCGGATCTTGTGCTCTGCGCTGGAAAGCCAGCATGTCAAATCCACGCAGGGTCGTGGCCATGTGTTTGGGGACTTCATGTCCCGTTTGCGTGCTGGAAAAAGCGCCAGTTCAGCCGCGCCGGTTAGAAATCTGCCAGGCTTCGAGCTTGAAAATAACCGCCTGAAAGCCAAGAGCGATCAGGTATTTGTTGACGATCCAATCAATCTACTGCGCGTGTTCCATGTTGTGAACCGTGAAAACTATCGACTCCATCCGGAATTGATGAAGCTCATCCGTCGATCCTTGAAGCTGATCGGTGCGAAATTGCGCAAGGATCCGGAAGCCAATCGTCTGTTTCTGGCTATTCTGAGCAGTCACAATTCGCCGGAAGACACACTTCGAACAATGAATGAAGCCGGTGTTCTCGGGCGCTTTGTGCCTGAGTTCGGTAAAGTCGTCGCGATGATGCAGTTCAACATGTACCATCACTACACCGTTGATGAGCATCTGATCCGCTCGATGGGTGTGTTGGCAGAAATCGAACGCGGCGATTCTGGTGAAAATCATCCCCTGGCAACAGATCTGATCCGCACGCTCCAAAATCGCAAGGTGCTCTATGTTGCGATGTTCCTGCATGACATTGCAAAAGGACGCCCCGAGGATCACTCTGTTGGCGGAGCACGTATTGCACGCAAGTTGTGTCCGCGTTTTGGACTGACCACGGCGGAAACCGATACGGTTGCCTGGTTGATTGAGCATCACCTCGACATGAGCACAGTGGCCCAGTCGCGCGATCTGTCGGATCGTAAGACGATCACAGATTTTGCTCACATGGTTCAGTCGATGGAACGGCTCAAATTGCTCCTGATCCTGACGGTTGCTGATATCCGGGCAGTTGGACCGGGCGTGTTCAACGGCTGGAAAGGCCAGCTTCTGCGCACCCTCTACTATGAAACGGAACCGCATTTGACGGGCGGCCACACGAAGGCGTCGCACAATCAGGCCGTTGCCAAGGCCCAAAGTGATCTGCTTGAAAAACTGGGGCATTGGACCGAGGAAGAGCGCGAGGAGTATGTCTCGCGTCACTACCGACCGTACTGGTTGCGCATCGATCCCGATGCCGCCTTGGCTCATGCGGAGCTTATTCATTCGGCGGACAAGTCCGGAAAGCAGCTCGCTTGCTCAGTGAAAACTCACGACTTTGAAGGTGTTACCGAGGTCGTTGTGCGCGCGCCGGATCACCCTCGGCTGTTGTCAGTCATCGCTGGTTCCTGTTTTGTCGCCGGAGCCAATATCGTCGATGCGCAAATTGATACCACGACCGATGGTTTTGCTCTGGATACGATTTTTGTCGGCCGCAAGTTCCCTGATGATGCGGATGAAATTCGGCGCGGCGAACGGGTCGTTGAACTGATTGGCAAGGCCCTGCGTGATGAGCCGGATATTTTGGAGCGCGATGTCAAGAAGGCACCGATCAAGAGCCGCGTGAAAGCCTTCAAGGTCGTCGCCGAGGCTCTGGTCAACAATTCCTGGTCGGATGAATACACAGTCGTTGAAGTGTCAGGACGTGACCGCCCTGGGCTGCTGTATGATTTGACATTGTGTATCGCTGCCTTGAACCTGAATATTGCGTCAGCGCATATTTCAACGTTTGGCGAGCGCGTCGTTGATGTTTTCTATGTTACTGACCTGACTGGCCATAAAATATCCAACGTAGGCCGTCAGGAGATCATTCGGGATCGCCTGGTGGCGGCTGTTGACGGCAGCGTGGAACTCAGTGCCGCAGCGCCAATCGCCCGCAAAGGCATTTAGTGAGTGAACCCAGGCAGGCAACTCCGTATTCGGAATGGCCAGCGTTTTTGAGATAAAGATATGAGCCTGCTGAGGAATTTTGCCACTGTCGGTGGCGCGACCATGGCCAGTCGCGTTCTGGGGTTTGTGCGCGACATGCTTTTGGCGGCGGTGGCCGGAACGGGCATCGTTGGCGATGCTTGGGCCGTTGCCTTTCGCCTGCCCAACCTCTTTCGTAGGCTTTTTGCAGAAGGTGCGTTCAACTCCGCGTTCATTCCGTTGTTCGGCCGCGCGGTCGAAGAACAGGAAGACGCTGGAGCACGCAAGGTTGCCGGTGAAATCGGCTCGGTCCTGTTTGTCTCGCTGCTGATCGTGACGGCCCTGGCGCAAATTCTGATGCCATTCGTTGTCTGGGCACTTGCCCCCGGCTATGCGGCGGATGCGGTGAAGTTTGATCTGACTGTGGTCATGTCCCGCATTGCCTTTCCCTACTTGATCTTCATGTCTTTACTGGCCTTCGTCGGCGGTATTCTGAACACCTACCATCGGTTTGCAGCTGCCGCCTTTGCGCCGGTCATGTTGAACATCGTCATGAGTATCGTCCTGGGCATCATTCTGGTGATGGGCCTCGAGGGTGAGCGCGCCATCGGCAACACACTGGCCATCGGTTGCGTTGTGGCGGGTGTGGTCCAGCTCGCAGTTGTGCTGTGGGACCTGAAACGCCTTGGCTTTTCCATTCCGATCCAGCGTCCACGCTTGACCCCGGCTGTCAAACGGCTGGTCGTACTCGGTGTTCCCGGCGTCATCGCGGGCGGTGTCACGCAGATCAACATCACGGTTGGGACGATCATCGGGTCGTTCCAGGAAGGCGCCAATTCGCTGCTCTATTACGCAGACCGCCTCTACCAGCTGCCGCTTGGTGTTATTGGTATCGCCATCGGCGTGGTTCTTCTGCCTAGTTTGACCCGGCAACTGCGTTCCGGTGATACGGCAGGCTATCAGTCGAGCTTGAACAATGCGCTTGAATTTGCGCTGGTTCTGACGCTTCCGGCTGCAATTGCGCTGGCAATCGTGCCGCATGAAATCGTCTCAGTTCTGTTCGAACGCGGAAAGTTTGATGCTGTTTCTGTCGATGGAACGGCCGCAGCGCTTGCTGCTTATGCATTCGGTCTGCCGGCTTTCGTGCTCAACAAGGTGTTTTCGCCAGGCTTTTTCGCCAGAGAAGATACCAAGAGCCCAATGCAGTTCGCGACCATCGGCATGATCGTCAATGTCGCCTTGTCGATTGCATTCTTTCCCTTCCTGCAACATGTCGGGATTGCCCTTGCCTCAACGATTGCAGGATGGATCAACACCGGTCTGTTGGTTGTTGTGCTGTGGCGCCGTGGGCATTTTGCACCTGATTTGAAGGTTTTGCGGCGTTTGACATTCGTCTTACTGGCAAGCACCTTGATGGGGGTCGTCGTACACTTCGCCTCAATTCTGATGGCACCTTATCTGTCAGATGGCTGGCTGTTGACCCGCGTGGTCGCGCTGGGCGGCTTGGTCCTCATAGGCATGTTGGCCTTCGGTCTGTTTGCGCAGATAACGGGGGGCACGGATTTTATGCGGCACATGAGAGCATTGAAGCGCCGGGGACAGTAGTCCGGCCGCCTTTTATTGATTGTCTGCTTGCAGGAAGCGCCGCCGATGTTTTAAGACCGGCGGGTTCACAATCCCAAGACCCATTCCAACCGGTGTCTTGCATATAGGAAACTATCATGACGTTTCGCTCTCGTGCTTTTTCCGGCGTTCAACCGACCGGCAATCTTCACCTTGGCAACTATCTTGGAGCCGTCTCCCGCTGGGTGCCTGTCCAGGACCAGATGGAAACCATTTTCTGCGTGGTTGACCTTCACGCCATCACCGCCAGCTTCCCTGATCCAGGTGAGCTTCAGGCAGCGACGCGTGAAGTTACAGCGGCCTATATTGCCGCTGGTATTGATCCAAAGAAGTCTATCATCTTCAACCAGTCCCAGGTCCCTGCGCACTCCGAACTTGCGTGGATTTTCAACTGTGTTGCCCGCATCGGCTGGATGAACCGCATGACGCAGTTCAAGGACAAGGCCGGTAAAAACCGCGAAAATGCCTCCCTTGGACTGCTGGCCTATCCAAGTTTGATGGCAGCCGACATTCTTGCCTACAAGGCAACCCACGTCCCGGTTGGAGACGATCAAAAGCAGCATCTTGAACTGACACGAGATATTGCAGCGAAGTTCAACAACGACTTTGCGGCTCAGGTGAAAGAGCTAGGTGTTGGCGTTCCAAACCCGACACCGTCGCCCGAACTTCCTGAAGAGCTTTTCTTTCCGATGACCGAGCCAATGATTGCTGGCCCGGCAACACGGATCATGAGCCTGCGCGACGGCACGAAGAAGATGTCAAAGTCTGACCCGTCCGATCTCTCCCGGATCAATCTGATTGATGATGAAGACACCATCTCCAAGAAGATCCGTAAGGCAAAGACCGATCCAGAGGCGCTTCCAAGTGAAGTAGATGGTCTTGCAGGTCGCCCGGAAGCTGGCAATCTCGTTGGAATTTATGCTGCGCTGGCGGAAAAGACCAAGGACGAGGTGCTGCAGGAATTCGGCGGCAGACAGTTCTCTGAGTTTAAGCCGGCACTTGCTGATCTTGCGGTTGCCAAACTGACTCCGATGACGTCCGAAATGCGCCGATATAAGGAAGAGCCCGCTGAAATTGACAGCATCTTGAAGGATGGTGCCGAGCGGGCTGCTGCAATTGCAGAACCGATCCTCAAGGATGTTCGCAAAATTATCGGCTTTCTTGACGTTCGTTGATCCGTCTCGATTGCGATTAAGTTGATGAAACGCCTGGCCGCTGGCCGGGCGTTTTTCTTGTTTTGCACCCTGCAGCGTTGCGCCCTTCAGCTGGCTGGATTCACGGGTGGTTTTAATGCGCAGACCAACGATTTCTGCTGGCGCGACAAGGATTGAACCGGCTTGCATTGCGTCAGATATATAAACGGCGTTTTTCAAGGCAGCATTGTCCTTGAAAGACGCGAATTTCGACATGCATAGCGCTGCGTTTTCGCATAGCGTGTTGCCGAAACATGTCATGAAAAGAGGTCTGCTGTGTCGTCTCACGGATATGAAACCGGTCGTTTGAATCTGCCTTTTGTTGGTATCTGCACATTTGGCAAATACCCCTACCAGCAGGACTGGGACGCGATTGATGCCGATGTGGCTGTTCTGGGTGCTCCCTTTGACTTCGGGACCCAGTGGCGATCTGGTGCCCGCATGGGACCGCGCGCGATCCGGGAAGCTTCGACACTTTTTTCATTCGGTCATGCGGGCGCCTATGATTTCGAAGACGACATCACCTACTTGCCTGCAGAGACAACACGGATTGTCGATCTGGGTGACGCGGATATCATCCACACCGACACACTGCAAAGCCACGCCAACATTGAAGCCGGAGTGCGCAAGATCCTGGCCGCGGGCGCGCTACCCGTGGTTTTGGGCGGAGACCATTCGATCAATATTCCCTGCATCAATGCATTTTCAGAGCAAGAGCCGGTGCATGTTGTTCAAATTGATGCGCATCTGGATTTTGTCGATGAACGCCATGGCGTGCGCTATGGCCATGGCAATCCGATGCGCCGTGCAGCAGAAAAACCTTATGTCACCGGATTGACCCAGATCGGCATCCGCAATGTCTCCTCGACGGCGCGTGATGGCTATGAAGATGCCCGAAAAATGGGATCGGACATCCAATCCGTGCGGCACTTCCGCAAGCTCGGCGTTGAGGGCATGTTGGATCGTATCCCGGCAGGCAAACGCTACTATCTGACCGTCGACATTGACGCATTCGATCCGTCAATTGCACCTGGAACCGGCACGCCAAGCCATGGGGGCTTCATGTATTATGAAGTTCTGGAGCTCATCGACGGTCTGGCCAGACGCGGCTCGATTGTCGGCCTGGATCTGGTCGAAGTGGCGCCTGATTACGATCCGACGGGCTCGACCAGTACATTGGCGGCGCAGGTCCTGATGAACACGATCGGGCGCATTCTGCATCACCGATAGGCGATTATTCCCGGCAGCGCAGTCTTGCGCTCGGGTGTTGAGCGCTCCATCTGTTTGTTAATGGCAAATCGGAGGAGGATGCAGATGCTGGTCACGACAACGAACACGCTGCAAGGGCGTGAAATACTGGAATACAAGGGTCTTGTGACCGGGGAGGCAATCCTTGGCGCAAACATCTTCAAGGATCTCTTCGCCGGTATTCGCGATATCGTTGGTGGCCGCTCCGGTGCCTATGAACAAGAGTTGGCCAAGGCTCGTCAGATCGCACTGGGTGAAATGCAGGAAAACGCCCGCAGGATGGGCGCCAATGCCGTGGTTGGTGTCGATCTTGATTATGAAACCGTTGGCCAGGGCGGGTCCATGTTGATGGTTAGCGCAACCGGAACGGCGGTTCTGATCGACTGATCTTAGGCAAGTGGCGGAAAAGCGTCTTTCGTTGAAAGCTCTCTAGGATAAAAAAGGGCCCCGAATGTGGGGCCCTATTTGTATGTGTATTCAAAGCTGGCTTATTCGCCGAGACCTTCAAAGAGTGCTGTTGAGAGATAGCGCTCGGCAAAGGAGGGGATGATGACGACGATGGTCTTGCCGGCCATTTCGTCGCGTTGCCCAACCTTGATGGCAGCGTTCAGCGCGGCTCCAGATGAAATGCCGACGGGTACACCCTCAGTTGCCGCGACTTCGCGCGCAATGGTGAATGCATCTTCGTTGCTCACTGCGACGATTTCGTCAAACACGGATGTGTCCAGCACGCCCGGAACAAAGCCTGCGCCGATGCCCTGGATCTTGTGAGGACCTGGCTCGCCACCGGACAGGATCGGGCTGTCAGCAGGTTCGACGGCCACCACATGCACTGAGGATTTGCGGGCCTTCAGAACTTGTGAAACGCCGGTGATCGTCCCGCCGGTTCCGATACCTGAAACAAAGACATCAATCTTGCCATCAGTGTCGTTCCAGATTTCTTCCGCTGTTGTGTTGCGGTGAATTTCCGGGTTGGCCGGGTTCTCGAACTGCTGAGGCATGACTGAATTGTCTACTTCTTCAAGCAGTTCTTGAGCGCGCGCAATTGCGCCCTTCATGCCCTTGGCACCTTCCGTCAATTCAAGCTCTGCACCCAGAATCTTGAACATCTTGCGGCGTTCCACAGACATGGTTTCCGGCATGACCAGGATCAGCCGGTAGCCTTTTGCAGCTGCCACGAAGGCGAGCGCGATGCCGGTGTTGCCCGACGTCGGCTCGATAAGCACGGTCTCGCCCGGCGTGATTGTGCCCGCAGCTTCCATGGATTCGACCATGGCAACGCCGATGCGGTCCTTGACACTGGAAATTGGATTGAAGAATTCGAGTTTGGCCAGAAGGTTGGCCTTCACATTGTGGGCTTTCGCCAAACGGTCAAGCCGGACAATAGGCGTGTCACCGATGGTTTCGGTGATGGAGGAATAGATCCGTCCACGTCCAGGTTTCTTATCGCTCATAATGATCTCCCCAAAACGACGCTCAATTTGCGCTGCTAATAGAACTCAGAAAGTAGGAATTTGTTCGATGAAATGCGAGGCGAAAATATTCCTCTATTTCGAACTTGATAGTAAAAGATCGGGCAAATCACGCATTTGGGAGAATAAAATTGCGCCTGCGGCTTCCATAGCTGCCGGATCGCAGGCTGGATCAGCTGTGTAGCCGAAAACTTTCATGCCTGCTGCACGAGCAGCCATGATCCCTGGAATGCTGTCTTCAATGACTACGGAGGCTTCAGGAGCCTTGCCCATACCGCTCGCAGCCAGCAAGAAGATGTCCGGTGCAGGTTTTCCTGCCTTGCAGTCCTGCGCAGAGTAAAGAACGTCTTCAAACAGCGGCAAGAGCCCGGAGCTGCCGAGCGTCACCTTCATCTTGGCATATTTTCCTGACGACCCGACGCAATAAGGAATGTTCTGATCCTTCAGGAAAGCGACAACATCAGTGACCCCATCAATCGCACTGACGCCTGCTTCGAAGGCTTCCAAGTCCAGCTTGCGGATCATATCTGGCCAATCGGCTGGCAAGGTCTTGCCTGACATGTCTTCCGCGATTTCCTGCACCGCTTCCAGGGTCCGGCCCATGAAGGTCCGTTGCGAGGTGTGGCCGTCCATGGGCACACCGAGGTCGGTCATCACTTTGGCCAGCACCTGATTTGCGATCGTCTCAGTATCGACGAGCACGCCATCGCAATCGAATATGACGAGTTCGGGCTTCATGTTGTGGCCGTACCGGTCGAGCCAAATCCACCCGCTCCGCGCACTGTCTCAGACAGACTTTCCACTTCCAGGATCTCGGCTTGCAGAGCCGGTGCGATGATGAGCTGCGCAATACGCATGCCGCGTTCTACGGTGAAGGCTGCATCGCCATGATTGATAAGAATGACTTTGACCTCGCCGCGATAGTCGGCATCGATTGTGCCCGGTGAGTTCAGAACCGTTACACCGTTTTTCGCGGCCAGACCTGATCGTGGGCGTACCTGGCCCTCGAAACCCTTTGGCAATGCCATGGAAAGACCGGTTTCAACCAAAGCCCGCTTCCCTGGTTCCAGCACGAGAGGCGACTCAATTGCGGCCATCAGGTCCAATCCGGCGGCCATTTCACTCTGGTAGGCTGGAAGGGGAAGGTCACTGCCGTGCGGCAGGCGCTTGAGTTCGAGACGAACGGACATAAAGAGCCTCTTGGTTTTAAAAAACGAATACTTGAAGGTTATGCCAGCGTTGCGGCAATCTTGTCGATGAGGCGGCGAGCAACGTCATCCTTGCTCAAGGATGGCCAGTCTTCCACCTTTTCAGCGCTGAGCAGGCGAATTGTGTTGGTGTCGCCGCCCATGATGCCGGTCTCGGGGCTGACGTCATTGGCAAGGATCCAGTCGGCCCCTTTGCGTTGCAGTTTACCACGGGCATTTTCTAGCAGGTTCTGAGTTTCAGCCGCAAATCCGACCACCAGCGCTGGTCGTTGATCCGGATGGTTGCCGATGCTTGCCAGAATGTCCGGGTTTTCAACGAAACTCAGTGCCGGAGGGGCTCCGTTTGCGTCTTTCTTGATCTTGTTGGAATCCTGCGACGCGACGCGCCAGTCGGCGACTGCCGCCGCCATGATTGCGACGTCGGCCGGTAGCGCCGAGGAGACGGCTGACAACATTTCTGCTGCGGTTTGCACATGGATGACGGAGGCGCCAATCGGATCGGGCTGCTCAACAGGTCCGCTGATGAGCGTTACACGGGCTCCGGCTGCGACAGCCGCTGCGGCAATCGCATGTCCCTGTTTTCCGGACGACCGATTGGCGATATAGCGCACCGGATCGATCGGTTCGTGGGTCGGGCCGGAGGTGATCAAAATATGACGTCCAGACAGTGGACCAACAGGCAGCGGATCGACAACGGTCGGGGTGGTTTCCGCAAGATGGCTTTCGATGGCATCGGCAATCTCGAACGGCTCTGCCATCCGGCCAACGCCGCTTTCGCCGCTTTCCGCCATTTCGCCGGAATTGGGTCCAATCAGGAACTTTCCGTCTTCCTTGAGGCAGGCGACATTACGCTGGGTTGCGGGGTTCGACCACATTTTTGGATTCATCGCCGGAGCAACCAGGATCGGAATGTCTGAGGCAAGCAGAACCGCTGTTGCAAGGTCGTCGGCAAGGCCATGGCACATCTTTGCCATCAGGTCCGCGGTCGCGGGAGCAACCACAATCATGTCGTGATCACGGGCCAGCCGAATGTGGCCGACATCCTGCTCCGCCTCGCGGTCAAACAGTTCGGTGTAGACAGGCGTTGCAGTCAGTGCGCCAACCGCCAGCGGTGTGATGAACTGCTGTGCCCCCGACGTCATGATTGCGGTGACCGTGCAACCGCTTTGACGCAGTCGCCGAACCAGGTCGAGAGACTTATAGGCAGCAATACCGCCTGAAATGATCAGCAACACACGTTTATCGGTCAACATCGTCGTCAATCCCGAGGGTTGATCAGGTGCCTGACCTGAAATCACGAGGCGCTGGCGAGATTACCTGAGTTCCGTTTCCAGTCAGTTGATAAACCGCCAGGCCACGTTCGTTTTCGCCACTTGGCATAAAGCGGAACAGGCCATCAATGCCGATGAAGCCATCTTTGCTGGTCAGTATATTGGTCGAGAACCGCTGCTGGCCGGCGCTTCTGACCAATCCGGCAGCAAGTGTCACGCCATCGTATGCAAGCGTCGCATTGCGAGGCGGCACTGTCCCGAAGGCTGTCTGGTAGCGACTTGAGAACGCGCCGTAGCCACTGCGCTCAGGTCCAGGGAACCAGCTGCCGGTCATGATCGGATTGTTCTTCATGTCAGCCGTGTCCCACAGACCGCTGCCCAGAATTTTGACCGATCCGAGGTTGATGCCTTTTTGGGTCATGGTTTGCATGACCAGAGGCGCAACGCCGCCACCTGCCGGAATGAACAGGGCATCGACCTTGCCAACGACCTGCGAAATTATGTCTGTCTTGGCCAATAGGTCGGCGGTGCTGCCGCCATTAAAACTGTAACGCTGGATTGCCAGGATCTGCCCGCGCTGGTTGCCCACTTCCTGACGGAAAGCCGCTTCGGCAACCGCCCCATAGCTGTCGTCTGGCAGCAGAGCGGCAAAAGAGCGTTTGGATTGGCTGGAAGCATAGGAAACGACACGCTTGGCATCGCTCTGCGGCAGAAAGCTCAGAAGATAAACGCCGCGTGCTGCGACGGAGCTGTCGGAAGAAAACGCAACAATAGGCACATTGGATGGTCGTGCAACGGAGGCCGCCCCGGAGACCGCGGACGAGAAAACAGGCCCCAGAATCAGTTCGGCACCTTCAGAAATGGCGGCTTGCGCTGCAGCCCGTCCGCCTTGCGCGGAGCCGCCCGTATCCTTGACCAGCAACTGAACATCAGCATTCGGGAAGTTGGCGAGTGCAAGTTCGGCAGCGTTTTTGAACACCATGGCAATCGAGCTGTTGTTCCCGCTCAACGGAAGCAGCAACCCCACTCGGACCGTTCCTGTTCCCAGAACTTCTCCGCTCGCAACCGGTTGAGCTCCAGAGTTGATACTCTGGCCCGAAAAGTCGCCGAGGGAAGAGCCAAGACAGCCGCTCAACAATGCTGCACCCGTGCAAATACTGGTCAGGCGCACAAGGGTTTTGAGTTGAGCCATCTTCGGGATCATTCGTCCGAACATGTTGGGGTCCTTAGATTGGTTTTCCGCAGTATGATTAACCCTTACGTATTCGCTTACGCTCTGTCCAGCTTCGCCGCGGCAGGACTGGGGATGGATTTGCGAAGCGATTTTGACTTGCGAGCACGGAACTTCCCAAGTAGCTCATGAGGCAAGCCAGTCGGCGGTAGAAAATGAGACGGAAAGTCGAACGATCATGAGCGCATCAAATCCAGGCGATGAGCGTCGCTATTTTGTTTCAGAGTACGCGTTCTCTGCGCCAAATCTGGAGCCTGCGCTCTATGTGGTATCAACACCGATCGGAAATCTCGGTGATATAACCATCCGCGCTCTGGAAACGTTGGCTGGTGCTGCGATGATTGCCTGTGAAGACACGCGGGTGACTGGCACCCTGACCCATCGGTTTGGACTCAAAACCCGTCTTCTTCCCTACCACGAGCACAATGCGGAAAAGCAGCGTCCCAGGATTCTTGAGGTGCTTGAGCGTGGTGAGGCAGTCGCGCTTGTCAGTGATGCCGGGACGCCTCTCCTGTCTGACCCCGGATATCGGCTTGTGCGCGATGTTTTGGCCGAAGGCTACAATGTCGTCCCGATCCCTGGAGCGTCTGCGATGTTGGCAGGCCTAGTCGGTTCCGGGCTTCCGTCGGACACCGTTCTGTTTGCAGGATTTTTGCCGCAAAAGGCTGGCCAGAAGAAAACCCGCCTGCAACAGCTGGCGACCATTCCATCTACGTTGGTCTTTTATGAATCGCCGCGCCGTACCGGTGCGACTTTGGAAACAATGGTCGAAATTTTGGGCTCGGAGCGTCAGGCCGCCGTCGCACGCGAACTGACAAAACGCTTTGAAACGTTTGAACGGGGCACCCTTGCAGAGTTGGCCGAGCATTTTTCTGGCGATGCGCCAAAGGGCGAGATTGTAATTCTTGTGGAGCCACCGGAAGACCGACCAGAGGCAGCAGAAGAGGATGCGGAAGCCTTGTTGCGAGAAGCGATCAAGGAGATGCCGGTCAGCGCGGCGGCCAAGAAAGTTGCAAAACAGACTGGCCTTGATCGAAACGAACTTTACAAACAGGCGCTCGAATTGAAAGCTGAGACATCTGGATAGCTTCTATCATTGTCTGAAGCGAGGCGTGGGGAGCCGTAGGTGCAAAAGCGTGATCGATTACAGACAAAACGCCGGCGTAACGCCTACCGGTTGGGGCTTGGGGCAGAAACCCTGGCCGCGCTCGCACTTCAAATAACAGGATGGCGTATTTTGAAGCGGCGCTACAAGACGTCCGCCGGAGAAATTGATCTCATTGCCAAACGCGGAAAGACCGTCGCATTCGTTGAGGTCAAAGCCAGAAAGACACGTGACGCGGCGCTTGATGCGGTGACTTACCGCTCGCAGCAACGCATCGGCCGGGCTGCGCGCATTTTCATTGCAGAACATCCAAAGGCGGGCTTTTTCACGCTGCGCTTCGACGTGGTGATCGTGCGACCCTGGCGTTGGCCGGAGCGTCTTGCGGATGCCTTTCAACCACCATTTGACTAGGTCAGGGGCTCACCCGACTGGACATTTCGCATCGCCCATCTCATATGAAAGACAAGTTGGACGTTGGGGCGTATCCCAACGCATTGTTTTTGGCGCCGCTAACTGGCGCCCTTCCAGGAGATCTCTCACATGGCCCTCAAGGTCGCGGTCCAAATGGATCACATCTCAAGCATCAACATTGCTGGTGACAGTGCGTTTGCACTGATGCTGGAAGCTCAGGCGCGTGGTCATGAGCTTTATCACTACACGCCAGAGCGTCTGGCGATGATTGGCGAAGATGTATTCTGTCGTTTGGATCCGGTCGAGGTACGTGATGAAAAGGGCAACCATTTCACGCTCGGTGAAACCAAACGTATGAATATGCGCGATCTAGATGTTGTGCTCATGCGCCAGGACCCGCCATTTGATCTGGCCTATATCGCCGCAACGCATATTCTCGAGAAGATTCATCCAGATACATTGGTGGTCAACAATCCCGCCGAAGTGCGCAATGCGCCAGAAAAACTCTTTGTCACAGAGTTTTCCGATCTGATGCCTCCAACCCTTATCACCAAGGATCGCGCGGAAATCGACTTGTTCCGCGAGCAATATGGCGACATCGTCATGAAGCCACTGTTTGGTCATGGCGGGGCTGCGGTGTTCCGGATTACTCAGGATGATTTGAACTACGGCTCGTTGTACGATTTCTTCGATGTGACGTTCCGTGAGCCTTGGGTTATTCAGCAGTTTTTGCCGAATGTGAAACATGGCGACAAGCGTATCCTGCTGGTCGACGGTGAATTTGCCGGTGCCGTCAATCGTGTTCCGGCAGATGGCGACCTGAGATCCAACATGGTGCGCGGCGGAGCAGCCAAGGAAAGCGAACTGACAGAGCGTGAGCGCGAAATCTGTGCCCGTCTTGGCCCGTCGCTGAAGGAAAAAGGTCTTATCCTCGTAGGGATCGATGTCATTGATGGTCGTCTGACCGAGATCAATGTCACTGCGCCGACCGGCATCCGTGCCGTAAAGCGTCTCGGAGGGCCTGATGTTGCCAAGACAGTTTGGGACGTTCTGCAAGCCAAAGTGAAATAATCGACTTTGGCGGGATGCGGGTTGGCATCGTTCTAGGGGTTCACTGACTATTCGGATGATGGGAGATCAAAATGTTCGATGCAAAATCTTTGCTGGATCAGCTTATTGGCGGTGCAGCTGGCGCAGGAGGAGCGCCGAATACGCGAAGCACCGGAGGCGGTTCGACAGATGATTTACTGGCCAGGGGACAGGACTTTCTGAGTTCCCAGGGCGGTGGTTTGGCGCTGGGCGGACTGGCCGGCTTGATGCTTGGGACCAAGACGGGCCGCAAGGTTGGTGGAACAGCCGTCAAATATGGCAGTCTCGCGCTGGTCGCCGGCCTCGCGTACAAAGCCTATCAGGGGTATTCTGCCAAGCAGCGCGGTGTGTCGGCACCTACCTATCCAGCAGATGAGCCAATCCCGATTGAAGCGCCGAAAGGCACCGCTTTTGATGTGGCGCAGCAGCCGGTCGAGGAAAACACCTTCGCACTCTCGTTGCTGACCGCGATGATTGCGGCAGCGAAAGCCGACGGTCATATCGATGCGCAGGAGCAGGCGCGAATTTTTGACAAGATTGACGAAGCTGGTCTTGATGCAGAAGCCAAGGCTTTTCTGATGGATGAATTGCGCGCGCCCCTCGACATTGACAAGATTGTCCGCAGCGCTGTGACCCCGGAAGCCGGCGCAGAAATTTATGCCGCCTCACGTTTGGCTGTCGATCCGGATCATCCTGCTGAGAAAGCCTATTTGCAAATGCTTGCCGCACGTCTCGGTCTCACTGAAGGCCTCGTCGAAGAGATTGAAGTGGCAGTGCGTGAAGCCGAACAGTTGGGCTAATAGGTTAGCTTTTCGGCCGGCAAGGATCATGTCGCCAAAGCGTTGAATGTTTTGGCGACAGGGGGAGGTTCAGGCGTGTTCGGTGATCAGCTTTGCAAGCATCTGCGTGTTGCCGCCATGTTGCGGCACTTGATCGCTGTGTCTGTGGTTTTGGCAAGCTTGGCTGGTGTGTCATTAGGCCCGGCCCAAGCGCAAGACAAGATTACTGTGTTTGCCGCAGCAAGCATGACTGATGCAATTTCGGAAATCGCAGAGCTGTATCAGGAAACGACCAATACCAAGGTTGTCTTAGTCTTTGCGGGCAGTGGAACATTGGCGCGGCAGGTCGAATCCGGTGCGCCAGCGGACATTTTCATTTCTGCCGACGAAGCCTGGATGACATATGCTCAGGACCGCGGCGCAATTCAGCCCGAGACCGTTCGCTTCATCGCTGCCAATCAACTTGTCCTCGTTGGCCCGGCGTCTTCCGCCACACAGGTGGATCTCAAGGTTGATTCTATTTTGGACAAGATAGGCCCCTTGAGACTGGCCATGGCCGACCCGGACACGGTGCCCGCCGGGCGTTATGGGAAACAGGCGCTTGAGGGCCTTGGGCTGTGGCAGCCACTGGCCAGGAAGTTGGCCCCGATGGAAAATGTACGCGTTGCCCTGGCTGCAGTCGCGCGCGGGGATACGCCTTTGGGCATCGTCTATGCGTCTGATGCTGCTGTGGAACCGCGTGTGCGTGTTGTTGCGGTTTTTCCGCCAACAAGCCATGCATCTATTCGATATCCCGCAGCTGTGACCACACATGCTTCGACACAGGCCATGGCCTTTTTGCAATTTCTGTCAGATAAGAATGCACAGACCATATTGAGGGCAAAGGGTTTTACGTCTTTGCCTTGAGGCGTGAAGTGATGAAAGGGCTGCGGCAAGACTGATGTTTGCGTCATTGCAACCCAATGAAATCGAAGCCCTTTTGCTCACCTTAAAGGTGTCGGTGGTCGCTCTTGTGTGCGCGTTGCCACTTGCAATTTCGGTTGCCTATGTCCTTTCGCGGTTCCGCTTTCCAGGACATGGCATGCTGAACGCCGCAATCCACCTTCCACTCATGTTGCCTCCAGTCGTGACTGGTTACCTGCTTCTCCTACTTTTGGGTCCCAGCGGTCCACTTGGACGGTTTTTGCTTGAGAACTTTCAGTTCACACCGGCCTTCAATTGGAAGGGTGCCGCGCTTGCCGCCGGTATCATGGCATTTCCACTCATCGTACGCCCTATTCGCCTGGCCTTCGACGCTGTGGATCCGAAGCTGGAACAAGCTTCAGCGTCTCTGGGGTGCCATGGCGTTTTTACCTTTTTGATCGTCAGCTTGCCGCTGGCATTACCCGGCGTCCTGGGCGGTGCGATACTCGGGTTTGCCAAGGCGATGGGTGAATTTGGGGCAACCATTACCTTCGTTTCCAATATTCCGGGCGAGACGCGAACACTGTCGCTGGCGCTTTATACTGCGGTTCAATCTCCTGACGGCGACGCGCTTGGCCTGCGATTGATGATCATCTCGATCTGTCTGGCGATCTTCGCCTTGCTGTTGTCGGAACTCTTGGTGCGCCGCTTGCGTGCACGGTTGGAGGGCGCAGATGTTTGATGTGAATGTCAAAGGACGTGCCGGAACGGTCGACATCGCGGCAGAATTCAGTGTTTCATCGGGGGCTACCTGTCTTTTTGGCCGCTCAGGATCAGGCAAGACAACCTTGGCCAATATGGTCTCAGGCTTTGTGCAACCTGACAGCGGTTGGATTGAGGTGGAGGGAGTTCGTCTTTTCGATTCCTCAAAGGCGATTGATGCACCCACACGGCAGCGCCGTATTGGCTATGTGTTTCAGGAACCGCGCCTGTTTCCGCATCTGTCCGTGCGTTCCAACCTGACGTACAGCCGTTGGGCTGGCCGCCGCACGGTCAGTCGTTCTCTGGATGAAGTTGTTTCGCTGCTTGGGCTGGAAAAGCTTCTGGATCGCAAACCTACCCATCTGTCGGGCGGTGAAAAACAACGCATTGCGATTGGCCGCGCCCTGCTCTCAGACCCGCGTTTGCTGATCATGGATGAGCCACTTGCCTCGTTGGATTATCAACGCAAGGACGAAATTCTGCCTTATCTGGATCGAATTTGCCGGGAAGCAGATCTCTCTGTGCTTTACATCAGTCACTCGCTGGAAGAAGTGACCCGTCTCGCCAAGAACCTGGTCCTGATGGAGGACGGGAAGACGACCGCCTTTGGCACTGTTGCCGAAGTGCTTGCCGGAGCAGGCATCGAGAAGGATGGGTTTCATCGGCGTTCCCTTATCGAGGGCAAGGTGAGTCACGTCGATCCCGAATTTGGTCTGGTGCATGTGGGCATTGGCGCTGGCGAAGTTCTGCAGATCGCCGCGCCGGATCTGAACGCTGGCGATCATCTTCGCCTGTCCGTGAGTGACCGGGACATCTCAATCGCAGTGAAGCGACCCGAGGGCGTGAGTATCCGCAACGTAGTCCAGGCCAAACTCCGTTCGATTGAGATGACTGCCAGCCCCCATGTCGATGTCCTATGTCAGATCGGGGACCATGAACTGAGAGCACGCATCACAAGAGCGTCGCTTCACGATCTCGGTCTGAAGCCCGAAATGGAAGTATTTCTGATGGTGAAAAGCGTCTCGATTGACGAACACTCGCCTTCAACTCCAAAAGGGTTCTAATATGTCGTCTTGTTGATCTCGAGCCAGGGTTTGCCTTTGAAGTCTATTCCAAAAGTCGGCTGGACAGTGCGCGACAGGATTGTTGTCTTATGCGTGATGGCACTCATCAGCGGCTTGTTGGTGTGGCAGGTCCGTCAGATCAGTTTTGTGTACCTGAGAGAAGATGTGCGTGCCCGTGCTGAAATCGACTTGAAGGTTCAAGTTGCGGTGCTTGATGGACTGCTGGACAAGTTCCGCCTCATGGTCCCGCTCCTTGCCCGGAGTCCGGAAGTCACCCGAATTGTCAAAGAGCAAGACGTCGCCACTGGTATCAAACTGGCATCGGTCTCAGTCGGAATGTCTGGTGCCCTCGGTGTTTGGTTTCTGGCTCCCGATGGACGCACGATTGTGGGTTCCAATTCGGTAAAGGGTTTTGTTGATCGCCTGGGTGAAACCGGCATACCCAAAGCCTTTTGGGAGGCTTCCCATGGACAGCTTGGGCGTCAGTTCCTGCCGCCAACACGTCTCTTGCCTGCAAGCTATGTGTTTGCGTCTCCTGTGCGCAGCGGTGACCGCTTGATCGGTGTGATCGCAGCGCGGGTCGGGCTCGATACCGTGGAACAGGCCTGGGCTTTGAGCACGGATCCGATTTTTGCAACTGACAGCCAATCCCGCATTCTGGTTAGCAATCAGGATGGCCTTCGCGGTGCATTGTTGGACGACCTGTTGGCAAATCAGCCGGTAAAAAGGGGGCAGAAGGGTTTCGGGTTCCAGGCACTACAGGTCAGTACATCGCTTCCACCCCTCAACTGGACTGTGACTGTTCTGGCTGATTTGGGCGAGGCGCGCGCGCGGTCTTCGCGCGCAGCGATTATGGCGTTTCTGATCTGCCTGATTGGCTGTGGGATCATCTGGGGGGTGTTGGAGCGACGTATGCAGCTGCGCCGAAACGTTCGCAGGGATCGTGCCCAGGCATTGAGGTTGGAGCGAAGGGTACGCACGCGCACCGCAGAATTGAAACGCGCGCAAGCCGAACTTGTACAGGCTGCAAAACTCGCGACGCTTGGGAAAATGTCTGCTGCCCTCAGTCATGAGTACAGTCAGCCCTTGGCAGCCATCCAGTCGAATGCAGAGGTCGCCGAAATGTTGATTGGGCGCGGTCAATCCGAACAGGCGCTCGGAAATCTGCATCGTATTGCTCAAATGGTGAGCCGCATGGCCGAAATCGCAAGAACCCTCAAAGGGTTTTCGAGGCGCTCGGGCACCGAAATACGGCCGGTCTCGATCAAGAAGGTGGTGAATGAGGCCTTGTTGATGCTGCGTCCGCAAACCAAGCAGAATGAGATCACCTTGACCCTGTCAAACCTGGAAGACGATGTGACGGTCTTGGGCGGTCATGTGCGCTTGGAACAAGTTCTGATAAACCTTCTGGCCAATGCTGTCGACGCGGTCCGTGATCGGGAAGATCCAAGGGTGCGCCTTGAAGTTCAGCAAGACGGGGACACAGTCTTGCTGCGCGTCGAAGACAATGGTCCAGGCATCGAAAAAGAACTCCTATCGCAAATTTTTGAACCGTTTTTTACCACCAAGGAAGCTGGAACAGGCTTGGGGTTGGGTCTGTCGATTGCTTATAAAATCATGCATGATTTCTCCGGTAGCCTGAAGGCGGAAAACCTGCCCGGCGGAGGCGCCTGTTTCACCATGCGATTGCCGATAGCCAGCAACGCCAACGACGAAGCGGAATAGACTGTAATGGATCAGGCCTGCGTTCTATTGATCGATGACGAGACTGATCTGCGCGAAACGCTTTCGCAAGGGCTGGAGTTGCATGGGCATTCGGTTCTTTCGACCGGTGAACCGCATGAGGCACTGGAGCGAATTGGGCGCGATTTTTATGGTGTCTTGGTTTGCGACATTCGCATGCCCGGCAGTGATGGTTTTGATGTCTTGCGCCGAGCGCTGGAGATCGACCCTGCCTTGCCAGTGGTTCTAATTACCGGCCACGGCGATGTGCCACTGGCGGTCGAGGCGATGCGGGCAGGTGCTTATGACTTCATGGAGAAGCCGTTTTCCGTCTCAAGCCTGGCATCTGTTGTCGAACGTGCGCTCGACAGGCGGCGTCTGGTTCTGGAAAATCGAAGACTGCGCGAAGAGCTTGCCGATCGAACAGGACTGGAAAGCCGTTTGGTGGGCAGAGCGCCGAGTATGGAGAAGTTGCGCAGCACTGTCCTGGCCCTTGCGGCAACGAATGCCGATGTCCTTATTCTCGGCGAGACGGGGTCCGGCAAGGAAGTGGTGGCGCGCGCCCTGCATGATGAAGGCCCGCGCAAGGATAAGCCGTTTGTGGCCCTGAACTGCGGTGCGTTGCCGGCCGAGATTATTGAATCGGAGCTCTTCGGTCACGAGAAAGGCGCTTTTACCGGCGCCAGCGGGCAGCGCATTGGCAAGTTGGAACATGCGCATGGCGGCACTGTTTTTCTGGATGAAATTGAATCCATGCCGCTCGAACTTCAGGTCAAATTGCTGCGCGTCATTGAAAATCGTTGCATTGAACGTCTGGGCTCCAACATTTCAATACCCTTGGATGTGCGCTTCATTGCAGCGACGAAGGATGATCTGGAGGCTGCAGGCCGCGAGGGTCGCTTTCGTCTCGATCTCTTCTACCGTTTGAACGTCGTGTCCGTCTCGATCCCGCCATTGCGCGAGCGTTTGGAAGATATCCCACTGCTGTTCCAACATTTGGTCATCGAGGCGCGTGCGCGCTATCGGCGCGAAATTCCCGATATTTCAAATGATTATCTGACAAACCTGATGGCACGGGATTGGCACGGGAATGTCCGTGAACTCAGAAACGTCGCCGACAGGTTTGTTTTGGGTCTGGAAGGCGTCAGCGCCGGTGAGGCCGGGGCTTCAAGCTCACTGTTTGAGCAGGTCGCAGCTTATGAGAAGGCGCTGATTGTCGCCGAACTTAAACGCAATGACGGATCCATCAAGGCGACCTACGAAACCCTCGGAGTGTCCCGCAAGGCGCTCTACGAAAAAATGCGCAAATACGGACTGGGAAGAGACGACGCCGAAATTGCATGAAGCAATAGCGATCTACTCCATGGAGTAGCCGGGTTTTCTATAGAGCTGCTCCGGCTTTGCGGTGATGTCGGGAACATAGACCTCATCACGCCAGGAAGATGCCTCGACCTCTTCAAGCGATACCGAGACCGCTTCGTCTTTGGATCCAAGAATTGTGATGACGTTCTGGGCGACAGCGTCAGCCAGTTCCTGTTTTTGTTCTTCTGATTTTCCGGGCCAGATCTTTATGATGACATGCGGCACTTCGTGTCTCCTAGATAGGGGGCGTAGGCAACCTTTTGGCATGTGAGGCATGACGCTGACAACCTTGATCAGGCGGTGCAAGTGCCCTTTGCCAAACGCCTCAGCATCCTGTGATTGCGGGGGGTAGAAATGCGTACCCATCCACAGGCCCCAAGCAGTGGTTGGGGCCCACCATGGACATCGCAAGACTGCTCCCATAGGTTAACAATTTGGAAACGTGAGGATAAAGACAATGTTCGATACGATCATGGTTCCGGTGGATCTGCGCCATACACCCGCTTTGGGTAAAGCGCTTTCCGTCGCTGCCGAGATGGCCAAAGCTCACAATGCGACTGTGAACTACGTTGGCGTTACCAGTCCGGAGCCTGGCGAACTGGGGCATAACCCAGAAGAATTCAAAGAAAAATTAAATCAGTTTGCAGCTGAGCAGGCGAGCGCCCACGGGCTCAAAGTTGCTGCGCATATGATTATAGACACCGACCCTGCTGCCGATTTGCGCCATACTCTGACGAAGACCGTAGATGAGTTGGGTGCAGATCTTGTGGTCATGGCAACGCACCTACCAAACATAGGCAATTATATCTGGGCATCGCACGGCGGCCATTTGGCCAACCATGTAAAAGCTTCGGTGTTCCTCGTGCGCGGTTGATCGCGATTATCTCTGCAAAGAATTTTACTTAAATAAGAGGAGGAATCTGATGTCGGATTCTGACGACGACACGGGCATTCCGGCTCCGGAAGGACAAACGGAATTAATTGATACCGACTACGAAATTGGACAGGATAATCTGGAGGGTCAGGTTGGTCCGTTTGGTTTCGATGTTCACAATCCCGTCTTTATGGTATCTGGCCTCACAATTGTGGCCTTTGTTTTTTATGCCTTGGCACTGCCGGTGCAAGCAGGCGCGATTTTCGGTTGGTTGCGTCCCTGGCTGACCTCGACATTTGATTGGTTTTTCCTTGGGGCTGCCAATATTTTTGTGCTGTTTTGTCTGTTTCTGATCGTCAGCCCTTGGGGCAAGGTCAGGCTGGGCGGCAAGGAAGCCACGCCTGATTATACCTATGTAGGTTGGTTTGCGATGCTGTTTGCCGCTGGCATGGGCATTGGCTTGATGTTCTTCGGCGTTTTGGAGCCGGTCTATCACATGGCCATTTCGCAGCCTCTGGGAACACCATCGCCCTTTGATGCGGACGGGGCCCTGATCCCGGGTAACGTTGAAGCAGCCAAATCGATGGGTCTTGCGGCAACAATCTATCACTGGGGCCTCCACCCCTGGGCAATCTACGCTGTTGTGGCCCTCGCTCTGGCGCTTTTTTCCTACAACAAGGGTCTGCCGCTGACCATTCGATCCGCCTTTCATCCGATCTTCGGTGATCGGGTTTGGGGATGGACCGGCCATGTCATTGACATTCTGGCGGTGTTCGCAACGCTCTTTGGTCTCGCCACATCGCTTGGCTTTGGCGCTCAACAGGCGAACGCAGGTCTGAATCACGTCTTCGGTATCCCGATTAACGTCTCGGTTCAGGTGGTTCTGATCACTGTGATTACCGGGATTGCGTTGGTATCCGTTCTGCGGGGCCTTGATGGCGGCGTGAAGGTGCTGTCCGAAATCAACATGGGCATTGCCGCCCTGTTGCTGCTCTTCGTGCTGATAGCTGGACCGACACTGCTTATTCTGACCGATTTTGGTGAAGGTCTCGTGGCCTATGCCAAGGATATTGTACCACTCTCCAA
>JABXHV010000063.1 GCA_013373445.1 Paracoccaceae bacterium
AAGACCAAGGACATCACCGGTGGTCTGCCGCGCGTTGCAGAACTGTTCGAAGCTCGTCGTCCGAAGGATCATGCGATCATCGCAGATACAACGGGTACGATCCGCTTCGGTCGGGACTACAAAAACAAGCGCCGTATCATCATCGATCCATCCGAAGAAGGTCTGGAGCCAGTCGAATACCTCATCCCGAAAGGCAAGCACTTCCACCTTCAGGAAGGCGATGCCATTGAAAAGGGTGAGTATCTGCTCGACGGTAACCCGGCACCGCACGACATCCTGGCTGTTAAGGGCGTAGAGGCACTGGCTGCCTACCTCGTCAATGAGATTCAGGAAGTTTACCGGTTGCAGGGCGTGGTCATCAACGACAAGCATATCGAAGTGATTGTTCGCCAGATGCTGCAAAAAGTCGAAATCACCGATCCGGGCGATACGGAGTTCTTCTCCGGCGAACAGATCGATCGTATCGACTTTGAGATTGCCAACGAAAAGGCAATTGATGATGCGCGTGAACCAGCCAAGGGAACTCCGGTTCTGCTTGGTATCACCAAGGCATCCTTGCAGACACGTTCGTTCTTCTCTGCAGCGTCTTTCCAGGAAACGACACGCGTTCTCACCGACGCAGCCGTCAATGGCAAGATCGACCCACTGGTCGGCCTGAAGGAAAACGTGATTGTCGGTCGCTTGATCCCGGCTGGTACGGGCGGGGTGATGAAGCGCATTCGTCAGATTGCAACTCATCGCGACGACTTGATCCAGGACGCGCAGCGTGCACAGTCCGCAGCAAGTGCTGCAGAGGGTCTGCTCGAAGATATGAGCGATCCTGCAGAGTAAGCTTTTTGAGCTTCAGTGAAAAATTGGAAAGGTCGCCATTGGGCGGCCTTTCTTTTTGCATATCGTCCGCCCATCAAAGGAGGCCTGCATGACCAATGACAATCACGATACCCTCGAACCGACAGTCTACATTATCTTTGGTCGGGTATGGGACAACTCAGACGGGGTAGAAGAAGGTGCCATCCAGATCCATGCCTTGCTGACGGCTGCTGACGAGGACAGCGCGGTGCGCAGGACGCTTGACGCGCTATCCAGTCAGGGTTTCGTCGAGGCGGAGCTGGACCAGCTCGGTGTGCTTGACGGAGAGCCTGACGAGCCGATCTATGAGGGCGCCTACCAGGATGCACTTTCCGGCAATGTGGCAGTCATTACCTTGAGCGACTGATCATGGCGTGGAATCGATTCCTTTGGGCGTGAGTCTCTACAAATGCGCGCAATTGAATGGATCGCTTAAGGAATTGCTTATGAGCCTTTCAAACGCACGGCTCACTTCGCGAAATAATATTTCGTAACGCGGTCCGAATAGACCTGATAATTTCGAATTGAACGGCTAAGAGGCTGAGTTTTCTGCGGAATTACTTAATTTGACCTGAAATCCGAATTTTCGGACAAAGGGCTTGACGGAAGGGGGGGAGATGAGTAGTTTCCGCCCATCCCGAAGGCAGGCGGTAAGGCTGCAAGTGTTCAAACGCGCCAAGCGTAGAACCAGAAGTCCTTAGACGCTGCCGGGTTTAGATTAGGCGAATATGCGTCACAAACAAGATCGCTGCGTATGCGGTGATCCTCTGTATCGATGCGCCGGCCGCTCCTAATAGAGCGCGCTGGTGTTGTTTTGCATGTCGCGTTCTTTGAGCCCGGGTCGCACAAAGTTTTTTTTGGATGGACGAGGTAAAGGGCACAGCATGCCGACCATCAACCAGCTGATCCGCAAGCCGCGGAAAGATCCGCCTAAGCGGAACAAGGTGCCGGCCATGGAGGCCTGCCCGCAAAAGCGTGGTGTTTGCACCCGCGTATACACAACGACACCTAAGAAGCCTAACTCGGCTTTGCGTAAGGTTGCCAAGATCCGTCTGACCAATGGCTTCGAAGTCATTGGGTACATTCCCGGCGAAGGCCATAACCTGCAGGAACACTCTGTAGTTATGATCCGCGGCGGTCGTGTAAAGGATTTGCCCGGTGTTCGCTACCACATCATTCGTGGTGTGCTGGATACACAGGGCGTTAAAGATCGTAAGCAGCGCCGTTCGAAATACGGCGCTAAGCGGCCGAAGTAAGAGGTACAGTAGATGTCCCGTCGTCACCGCGCTGAGAAACGCGAAATCAACCCGGATCCAAAGTTCGGGGATATTGTCGTAACAAAGTTCATGAATTCCATCATGTTCCACGGCAAGAAGTCGACAGCTGAAAGCATTGTCTACGGTGCTTTTGATGCGATTGAATCAAAGACACGCGAGAACCCACTGGAAGTTTTCCATTCGGCTCTCGAGAACGTCATGCCGCACGTTGAGGTTCGTTCACGCCGCGTTGGTGGTGCAACTTACCAGGTGCCGGTTGAAGTTCGTACCGATCGCCGTCAGGCGCTCGCTATTCGTTGGTTGATTACTGCTGCACGTAACCGCAACGAGACAACAATGGTTGATCGTTTGTCTGGTGAAATGCTTGACGCAGCAAACAACCGTGGAACGGCTGTTAAGAAGCGCGAAGATACGCACCGGATGGCTGATGCCAACCGCGCATTCTCGCACTATCGCTGGTAATTGTGACTCGGAAGGGCTGACGCTATGTCGCGCACGCATAAAATCGAGGACTACCGTAACTTCGGCATCATGGCTCACATCGATGCTGGTAAGACGACCACAACAGAGCGTATCCTCTTCTACACCGGAAAGAGCCACAAGATTGGCGAAGTTCATGATGGCGCAGCCACAATGGACTGGATGGAGCAGGA
>JABXHV010000030.1 GCA_013373445.1 Paracoccaceae bacterium
ACCTGACCCACGGCGCAAAGGTCACGATGTCCGGCAAATGGTTTGAAGCGCACTCTTATGAAGTGCGGCAGCACGATTGCTGCATCGACTACGACGAGGTGCGCAAGAAGGCGCACGAAGTTACTCCGAAGCTGATAATCGCCGGCGGTTCCGCCTACCCGCGAAGGATCGATTTTGAGGCATTCCGCGCAATTGCCGATGAGGTCGGAGCAATTCTTATGGTCGATATGGCTCATATCGCCGGGTTGGTCGCAGCAGGGGTGCATCCCTCGCCAATCCCTCATGCTCACGTTACGACCACCACGACCCACAAGACCCTTCGCGGACCTCGTGGCGGAATGATTTTGTGTAATGACGACGACCTTGCCAAAAAGATCAACTCGGCTGTGTTCCCAGGCCTTCAGGGCGGGCCGCTCATGAATGTGATCGCTGCCAAAGCCGTCGCGTTCGGTGAGGCCTTGAGGCCCGAATTTCGGCAGTATCAGCAGTCCGTTGTCGACAACGCCCGTGTGCTGGCCGAGACGCTGATGTCACGTGGTTTCGATACTGTTTCCGGTGGCACAGACACCCACTTGGTCCTTGTCGATCTGCGGCGAAAGGGCGTTACAGGCCGAGATTCTGAAGCAGCGCTCGAGGTGGCCGGGCTGACTTGCAACAAGAACGGCATTCCTTTCGATCCCGAAAAGCCGGCAATCACATCGGGTATCCGCTTGGGTACGCCGGCCGGCACAACGCGCGGCTTCGGAACCCAAGAGTTCAAGTTGATTGCAGAATGGATAGCGGATGTCACCGATGCGCAAGCTGCGGGGCAGGAGAAACTCGCGCGCGTTCAGGCTGAAGTTCGCGCAAACGTCAGCTCGCTTTGCCATGATTACCGGATCCCCCCGCACGCAAGATAACTTGCGATACTCGCAGCTGTAGACGCCCAAAGCCGTCGAAGAGAACCTTCGACGGCTTTTTTGTGCGAACGCGATCGGTTGTCTGCTCGATGGCCGCAAATGCCTGTTCAACACAAATGAAATAGGACAAAATATTTTTTGTATGTAGACAAGAGCGTAATGACTGCTAAAGTTACAAAAAAGAGGTGAACAGGGGCATCAAACGCATATGGATCTGATATTTCTTCTAGCAATGAATGGACTGGTTTGGGGGCTGATCATCGCGCTGATTGCCCTTGGGTTGTCAATTATTTTGGGTCTCCTCGATGTCATTAACATCGCTCACGGAGACTTTTTTATGCTCGGCGCTGTCGGGTGTTGGTTTGTCCTAGCGGCGGGCCTGCCGTTCTGGGTCGCTCTAATTCTGGTGCCGCTCGTTGGCCTCGCTTTCGGCGCGTTGGTGCAGCAACTGGTCATCAAGCCAGTCCAGGTTTCGCCGTCACTATCCATCGTGGCGACGTTTGGTCTCTCGCTGATATTGCAGGAATCGGTGCGCGCGACTTTCGGTGCCGCACCTCAGCGGATTTCGCCGCCAGTGAGCGGAACGGTTGAGTTGTTTGGCGTCAATTATGACGTCTACCGTCTCGTGGCCGCCGGCTTTGCATCTGCGGTGCTTGCCGGGTTCTTCATCTTTCTCAACAAGACAAAATTCGGAACCAGAATGCGTGCCGTGCGGCTGGATAAGGACATGGCGATCGCGCTTGGAATCCCGTCCAATCAAATATTTATGGCAACCTTCGCCATCGGTGCATCGGTAGCCATGGTGGGCGGGATTGTGGCGTCGCCAATCACCTCGATTGAGTTTCGATTGGGGATCGACATTCTGCCGCTCTGCTTCATGGCGGTCATTATTGGTGGACTGGGCAATCTACCCGGAACAGTGGCGGCGGCTGTGCTCATCTCGGTTACCGAGGGAGTGCTGACCGCTTTTGTTGAGCCGACAGGGGCACGTATCGCGACCCTGCTGTTCATGTGCGTAGTCCTTCTTGTCAGGCCGCAAGGTCTCTTTTCCCGGGGTTGATCGATGTTGAGTTCCGAAAAAAATAATTCTCTGACAGCCGCGCCCAGAAAACTCGTTATCGTCTTGGCCGTGGTCGCAATTGTCTTCTTGCTGACTGCGCCCTGGGTGGTCCCGGCGCTATCTTCCAAGTTCTGGCTGAATGTTATCTCTGAAATGCTGATCTGGAGTCTGTTTGCCGCAAGCGTGAATGTGCTCTTCGGCTATGTCGGCCTCCTCTCGTTCGGGCAAGCGCTGTTCTTCGGTCTGGGCGCCTATACCTATGCGATTACCACGGTTCATCTGGGCTGGGGTTTTTGGCCGGCCGTCGCCGCATGCATTGTTGTTCCAACCGTCGGGGCTGGTCTTGTGGGACTGTTCGCCGTCAGGCTCAGCGCACACTACTTCAACATTCTGACAGTCATATTTTCCCTCGCGTTCTTCTATTTGGCGGTTTCGGCAAAAGAAATAACGGGAGGTGACGACGGACTGCCGTTCGCCGCTCCGCGAGCCGAACTGCCTTTCGGATGGACGATCGAATTCCGTGACGCCGGCGTTCAGTACTTCTTTATCCTTATGGTCGTGGTGCTGTGTTTCTATCTCAAACACCGCGTGGTCAGCAGTCGTCTGGGCTTGTCGCTGACAGCCGTGCGTGACAACCATCTTCGCGCTTCGCTCGTCGGGTATAACGTCTACCTTGTCAGGCTCTCGGCATTTATATTCGCCGGTTTCCTTGCTGGCGTGGCGGGGATGCTGTTCGCAATCTTCTCGCGATATGCCTCCACAAGCTACTTCTACTATACAACCTCGGGCGAGGGCGTCGTTTATATGATCGTTGGCGGTGCCGGACATCTGTTTGGCCCTGTCATCGGCGCTACCTCGGTCATTCTCCTGCGTGAATTTCTGTCGGCTGCCTGGGAAAACTACCTGCTGGTCGTGGGTGTCATCATCATCCTTTGCACACGCTATGCGCCCGAGGGGCTTGCCGGAATCTGGGCTGCCATTCTTGCGCGTCTAACCGGGAAAGGAGAACGCGTATGACCGCTTCCGCATTGGATATTAAATCGCAGTCGGCGCCTTCTGAGGATGCTTTTCTGAAAATTGCCGGGCTCTCAAAACGATTTGGAGGCCTGCAAGCTGTCAATGATGTCACGATTGACTTTCAGCCAGGCCTTCTGCACGCCATCATTGGTCCCAACGGCGCCGGAAAAACGACTTTCTTCAATCTCATATCCGGCATGATCAAGCCGGATACGGGCAGTGCTTCGTTCATGGGGGCCGAGCTCGTCGGGATGCGTCCCCACAGTGTTTCCCAGCATGGCGTTATCCGCACATTGCAGGTCAAGAGTGTATTCAACTCGCTGTCCGTCGCCCAAAACATTCAGGTGTCTGCACAATCTCGGGGCACCTACCTGAATCCGGTCGCCGATTCTCGGCGCGACAAGGTCTCTCTGGATAAAACGGCGCAAATCATCGAGGAGCTTGGACTGCATGACATTGCTGGCCAAACAGCCGGGACCTTGTCCTATGGCGATGTCGCGCTTCTTGAGATCGGAATGGCGTTGGCTCTTGAGCCCAGGCTCATCCTCTTCGACGAGCCGATTTGCGGGATGAGCCCGGCGGAAACGGCACGCACTGTCGAGAAAATAGTCGAACTGTCCAAACGAATGCACGTGATCCTGATCGAGCACGACATGGATGTCGTGTTCGAGATTGCTGATCTCGTCACGGTTATGAACCAGGGCGCCGTGTTGGCGCGCGGAACGTCCAAGGAAATTGCGGCCGATCCTCACGTCCGCGCCGCCTACTTGGGCGAGGAGGAGTAGGAAATGCTTCAACTCAAGGACCTTCGGTCCGGCTATGGCAAAGTCTCAGTCCTGCAGGGCGTGAACCTTCACGTCAATCAGGGTGAAATCGTTGGCCTGTTAGGCAAAAACGGTGTTGGTAAATCGACGACCCTCAAAAGTATCATGGGTCTTCTGCCAACCGCTGGTGGCTCAGTAGAATTCGAGGGCTTGGCCTTGAACTCGATCGCCGCCCACAAGATTCCCGGCCAGGGCATCGGCTATGTGCCTCAGGGGCGCGGTATTTTCGGCGCACTGAGCGTGTGGGAAAACCTCTGCCTTGGGCTGCCCAAAGATCCGACTCTCGAAGAGTTGGATAGGAGTGTATTTTCCCGATTTCCGCGTCTGAAAGAGCGGCTCAAGCAGGCAGCCGGAACCCTTTCTGGTGGCGAGCAGCAGATGCTGGCAATTGCGCGCTGTATAGCCATGTCACCCAAACTCATCCTCTTGGATGAGCCAACCGAAGGGGTGATGCCTCTTCTGGTCAAATCCATTCAGGATCAAGTCAAATCCATCAATCAGGACGGCACTGCCGTGTTGCTGGTCGAACAGAATGTGAAAGCCGCTGCGCGGCTGTGTGACCGGATTTACGTGATGGAAAAGGGGCTCGTCGCGCACGAACTGGCGTCGAGCAGTTTCAGAGAGAACCCGGATGTTCTGTCTGAACTGATGGGTTTCAGCAAAACAGCAGCATAATCCAGAAATAAAAAGGGGAACTTAAAATGTCTTTCTACTCTATCAACCGAAGAACAATGCTGACCGGGATGGCGGCAGCAGGTCTGAGCGCACCATTTGTCAAACGCTCATTTGGTCAGTCGAACGCAATTGTCATCGGCCATCAGGCGGATCTCACCGGTGGATTGTCGTCTTGGGGGGCCTGGATGGATAAGGCCGCGCGTGCCGCCGTCGAATACTGCAATGCCAACGGCGGCATTGCTGGCCGGCATGTGGAATATGCTGTCGAGGACTCTGCTTCGAACCCCGCTGAAGGCGCGCGCAAGTTTCGTGCGCTCGTGGATCGAGAAGGCGCCAACTTCATCATCGGCGCAACTCACTCCGGGGTAGACCTCGCTTCTGCCCCCATCGCTCAGGAAATGCGTGTTCCGTATTTCCCCGCTGGTATGGCCGAAGAAAAAACCGGAGTGAAGGGAAATCGATACATCTTCCAGCTTGGCAGCGACACTTATATGCAAGCCGCCGCCGGGACCGAAGCCGCCTACCACGAGTACGGCAATGAATGGACTTTCATTTTCTCGGACTACGCTTGGGGGTGGAGCCACTTCAATGAGCAAACCCGGATTCTCAAAGAACTCGGGGCTAAGATCAACGATCCAATCGCGGTTCCGCTCGATGCAAAAGATTACCTGCCGTACCTGACGCAGATTCCATCTAGCACCAATGTTATCTTCCCGCTTGCGTTCGGCTCCGGGGCGATCGCGATGTTCTCCCAGTTGAAGAGCATGAAGCTGGACGAGAATGCGCAAGTCTACGGTGTGATTTGTACACATGAAGCAATTTCACCAAAAGACGTCGGCGGCGCGACCGAAGGCTTCCAGATGCTCGAGTATCATCCGCGCTCCCTGGAATTCCACGATACCGAATTCAATCGGGCTTTCTTCAAGACTTTGGGCGTGGAAGCTGACGGCGCACGCGAGATCGGCGGCAACCGGATTGCCGCGATGAGCCATGCATGGTCCGCGTGGGAGAGCGTTTTCGCAATCAAGAAGGCCGTCGAAGAGAGCGGCTGGGCCAATGGTGATGACACGCCGAAGTTCATTGAGGCTCTAGAGGGCATGTCGTTCGAAGAATCTTTCGAGCACCCGCAGGGGTCGAAAACCATGCGGCCTCAGGATCATAAAGCCATCTCCGACAATTACGTCAGCAAGATCGAGAACGGTCGCTTTGTTGTGAAGTCGAAGGTTTCTGCTGCAGACATCGCGTCCCGCATGCCTCCGAAAGTTGACTTTACTAAAGAGGCTTTCTGATGAACGTGGGCGAGGAAAAAATGCCCGGTCGAACAGTTGCCGGAAGTGATCTGGCCTTGGGGTTCGGCACTTTCCTTGCTTGCCTCCTTACTCCGGCAGTGTTCTACGCTGTCGGAGTGAAGAAGGTATTTGGTGAAGTCGCGATATCTGCCTATGTGCCCTATGAGCAAATGCGCATCGCACTCAGAAATCCTGACTTGCCCGGCCTGTTGTCGATGTCGCTTGTTGAGTTGAACTTCTCCAGCAGCAATTCAGTGTCATCAATGTACACACTCTCGTTGGGCCAGCTCCTGTTTGCCATTGTGCTGCCGCTCCTTGTGGTTGCGCTGAGATCCGCCAAGCGCCGCGAATGTGTCCTCCCGCGTTCCGGCGTCAACGGACTTGCATTTCTGGGACCAGTGACTGCTTTAGGGGGCGTGACAACCTCACTGGCCGGCTGTTGTGGCGCTGGTTTTGCGGGGGCCGCTTTTTCGTTGTTTGGCGTGGGGAGCATGACTGCAGCCAGTTTCTCACAAAACTTTGTCTATATGCAGATCGGCGTTGTTAGCCTTCTGAGCCTGCTTGTGATCCACCAGTGGTTTGTACGGCCGAGATTACAGCGCAGTCGTCGCACAAGAATATCGTATGGCACGCAAACGGATCGGGCCTGATTTCAGAACACCGATCCGTCAATTCAGTTGCAAAGCCCAAGACGTTTTCAGGATGCACCGAAGCTGCCAATGAAGCGCCTATAGATTCGGGTGGCTGCTTCGATATCTTCCAAACTGCACCATTCATCGGTGACATGCGCTTGATCTGGTTGTCCAGGCCCAACGACTACGACCGGGGCAGGCGCGAATTGAAGTAACACCGCCGCGTCGGTGAAGAAGCTGGCGCCTTGTGCGGGACCGGGGTTAACGCCCTCGACAGTGCAACATGACCGGCAAAACGCGACAAAATCATCGTCTTCATCGGTCCAGACTGGCGGAAGGTCGTGGACCACTTCCAAAACTGCCTGATCACCGCCGCGACTTTTGAGTAAATCCAGCACGGCGGTGTGATCCATACCCGGAACAGTCCGCACGTCCACATGAAGGCTTGCGCGATCGGGTACAGCGTTCGGCGCGTGGCCACCTTCGATCAAGCCAACATTGCTGGTGGGTGAGCCAAGGACTGGGTGCCGAACGTTGAATTGCAGGTCGCGAAGGCGCAGCGCGCATTCACACGCTTTGTAAACGGCATTGTCGCCCAGGTGAGGTTTGGAAGAATGGGCGGTCTGACCGGCAAATCGCATAAAGGCGAAAACCGCCCCCTTGTGACCTAACGCGATCTGGTTGACCGTGGGTTCTGCAACGATCCATCCACCGATTGGTGGCAATGTGAAGCCATCGTCCTGCATGGCCAAAGCGCCTTCGCATCCGCGCTCTTCGCCGGCGGTGATGACGAGAACGATATCTCTATGGGGTTTGCCAGAGGCAGTTTCCTCGATCGCGGCCGTCACAAAGGCTGCGACTGCTGCCTTCATGTCGGACGCACCGCGTCCGTAAAGCTTGTTGCCAGAAATCGTGGCGCCGAACGGATCGACGCTCCAGGGCTTTTCGCCAAGCGGGACGGTATCCAAGTGACCTGTAAAGGCAAGAGCGGGCCCTGCACGTTCGCCCGACTTTGTCGCGATTATGTTTGACCGCCCTGGCGCAAACACATGTTCTTTGATATTGAACCCCGCCTGTGAGAGTAACTGAATCAGCGGCTGGCCGCATTTTTGTTCGTTGCCTGGCGGATTACGTGTATCGGTTCGTATTAAGGTCTGCGCGAGTTCGATGCTTGTCGGCGTCATGTCTTGTCATCCATTGAGTGCTCACTAAATCTTATGTCAAATGTGCAGACAAAAATAGGGTGATGTGCTAGTTTTCGCATGACATTACCCGGGCGTTTTTGGACGCCGCTTGCGCGCAATGGTTGCTGCTTTCCTAGACAGCGACTAAAAATGCGATTCGGCGGCGCGAATCGATAACGATATTGAGGGAGGAAGGAATGATCTCCGGCAAAACCGCCAACGAGATAGAGTTCAGTATCAAAAAGTCCGTGACCGATGGACTTTTGAGCCATGGTCAACCTTTGCCGACAATTCGCAGTCTTGCTGAGGATCTTGGCGTCAATCGGAACACTGTTGCAGCGGCATATCGGGCGCTGTCGGAGCAGGGGCTGATCAGCGGCAAGGGGCGACAGGGGAGCCGCATCAATCTTTTGGAGCGAAAGCCTGAAAGTCGGGCGGGAGCTATAAGGGAATTGTCTGGCGGCAACCCTGACCCAGAACTCTTTCCAGACTTTAGTACCATGTTTTCGAAATCGCGCTGGTCGCAGCGAAAATATGGAGACATTCCTGATGATCCTGAGCTGGTCGATATCGTGGCGCAGGCCTTTCGAGAGGATGGCATGCCCATTCAGGATGTATGGCTGTCATCCGGAACCTTCGATGCGGTGATCACCATATTTCGGCGTTTCCTCCAGCCAGGCGATTCGGTCGCCGTTGAGGATCCGTGCTTTGTAACAACGCTCGGACTGGTCCGGCGGTGCGGCTACACACCTGTGGCAATGCCTGTTGACGGAAATGGCGTTACGCCCGAGGGGCTGGAAAATGCCCTTAAGTCGGGCGCCAAAGCAGTCGTTTTGACGCCGCGCGCGCAAAATCCGTTTGGCGGGTCGTGGTCATCGGAGCGGCATGGGCAGCTCTTTGAGATTATGCAGCGTTATCCTGATGTCATCCTGATTGAGGATGACCATTTCTCAGTGCTTTCGGCGTTCCCTCCGATGACTCTCGTCGATCCAGCCAGGGAGAATTGGGCAATTATTCGTTCCACGTCGAAATATTTGGGGCCTGACCTCAGGCTTGCTGCGGTGAATTCGAGTGAGCCTGTAAGCCGAGCTTGTCAGTCACTCAACGCGTTTACCAATAGATGGGTCAGCGGGTTTTTGCAGTCGGCGGCCTTGAACGTATTGAATGGTCCAAAATTCGCGGACTTTACTGCGAAAGTTGCGAAGTTGTACCAGGACAGACGTGTGGCGGCCATACAAGCTTTGGCAGCGCACGGGATCACAGCCTATGGCCGGGACGGTATAAATATCTGGATCCCGGTGACTGATGAGTCATTCATCGTAAGGCGACTTGGCGAGGAGGGCTGGGGTGTACGGGCCGGCTCGGTATTTCGCATCAATTCGGCGCCTGGCATTCGTCTGACCACTTCGAGCTTAACCGAAGAGCTGTCGAACGATTTTGCCGGTACGCTTGCCATGATTTTGAAGTTCGACGAAGTCGAGCGCGGCGCCTAAGTGAGCGCGCAGATCAACTAACCTCATACTTCACATCATTCCGGCGGCACGTCGTTTAAGAGGCATGGAGCGCTTTATACGCTCCATGCCTCGTTTTTCAGGCAGATTTTCGTTAGGCTTTTCCGCCATATGGAAGGTCAAGTTTGGAGGCGATGCGCTTAGCCGTCTCGATCCTGCGCGCGGTAAGCTCCTTGACGGAGTTGCGCGATCTCTCAACGACTTCGGCGGGAGCACGATCGGGTGTGCCAGCATCGAATGGCGGCTCGGGATGATATTGCATGTAGAGTTGAATCTGCATTGCAGCGTCGTCACCCCTGATATCCGCGGCGAGCTTCAACGCACCATCTATGCCTGACGTCACGCCGCCAGCAAAATAGTAATTTCCCTCGATGACGACACGATCAGTCAGCGGGATAGCGCCGAGATACGGCAGTACTTCCATGGCGGCCCAATGCGTCGTTGCGCGTTTTCCCCGCAACAGCCCGGCCGCGCCGCAGATCAGTGCACCGGTGCAAACCGAAAACACATACTTGGCACCCTCGGCCTGCGTGCGAATGAAGCTCAAATAGTCTTCATCCTCCATCAAGTCTTCCTGCCCGGGTCCACCTGGAACATGCAGGATATCCAGCTTGGGCATATCCTCCAACGTCTTCTCGGGCAGAATTTTCAAACCGCGAGTGTCTGTGATTGGATCGAGCGTTTTGCTGCCAATGTGCAGCGTTGAGTTGGGGATACGGGCCAGAACCTCGAACGGTCCGGTGAAATCGATCTGATCCATGCCGTCAAAAATGACGGACCCGATGTTTAAATGTTGATCTGCAGGTATCATGGCAATCTTCCCTCCGGCCAAAAAACACGCCGGATAATCACCTTTAGAAAAACAATCGTCAAGACAAAAATAATACAAAAATTATTTGTCTTAAAATGACTTTCGCGATATTGCTACCGGAGCATTTAAACGTGCCGGCTTGAAATTTCAGAGTCGCGGCCGTGGAAACTTGAGGATTAGCGCTATGCAGGTCACTTGGTATGGGCATTCTGCCTTCCGTGTGGAATTTGGTTCGAACGTGGTTCTCATTGACCCCTTTTTGTCTGGAAACCCCAAGTTTGAGGGCAAGCTTGAGGACGCGGCAAAAGGCGCGACGCATGTCCTCGTAACCCATGGGCACGCCGATCATCTCGGTGATAGCGTCGAGATAGCAAAAACCACTGGCGCTCAGGTCGTCTCGAATTTCGAAATTTGCGACTATCTCGGCGCGAAAGGCGTGACAAATCTCAACCCGGGCAACACCGGGGGCGAAGTGGAATGCGGGGACTTTTCAGTCGCATTTACCCAAGCGCATCATTCATCGGGAATTTTCGAGAACGGTACAAATGCGTATTTGGGCAATCCGAACGGTTTGATCATCAGGCCGAATGACGGCCCCAGCCTTTTTCACATGGGCGACACCGCGATTTTCTCTGATATGTCGCTCATTCAGGAGTTTTACGCGCCTGACTTCGGGATTGTCCCAGTGGGCGACCGTTTTACCATGGACGGTAAGACGGCAGCGATTGCAGTGAAACGCTATTTCAAGTTCTCGAAAGTCATCCCCTGCCACTACGGCACATTCGATCTTCTGGACCCCAGTGCCGATACCTTCGTCGAGGGCTTGAATGGGAGCGGCATCCAAGTGCTTACGCCGCAACCCGGGGACACCTTCGCAGTTTGACTTTGCCGCAGGGAACATCGGACCGGGAAATCGAATTGAAACAGCTGTTCGGTCCAGGGTTTAGCTCGAATTGCTCATAGGCTTTGACTGTGAGCGAAGCCCTTTCAAACGTGGCCGATTGTCACAACGACACTCGCAACGATCTGTGAAAGAAGCTGCTTATGAGAAGCTTACGAAATATACTAATGGGTCGAGGTTGCGCTTATGCCGTGCTCTCGCTGGCTGTTTTGATAATGCTCCTCCAAAAAGTTGGTTCGTGAGCCATGTTCGTTGCACAATCAGCGGCAGCCGTCGGCGATGATCCGTATTTTGTTATCTGTGCATCTCTCTCGACTGATGGCGTTACCAAGACCGGGAATCACAGCGAGCTTGCTGCCGACTTTCACTGCCCTCTTGGCGGAGTGACAAGTGGCGTATCGCTGCCCACTGCGCTGCGCACTGTCGACCTCGGTCCTGCCTTTGCTCTGAAACTTGCTCCCGATCGAACCGGTCCGCCGGAGGAGCGTGTCTAGGACATCGGGGAGCTGCTCACTTGTGTTGCGGAGCGCCGATGACGGGCAGTGCAAATCTGCTGTCGCTCAAACTTCCTGATTGGTTACCCTGTTTGAAAAAGCGATGAACCCGGGCTTTTGACCCGTGGTCTCGATGACGTTCGAAGCAGGCGCTTTATCTTCACCGGTCAGGGCTCGGACATCTCTTCTTCGTCAGGCTCCTCATGCGTCAATCACTCGTCTTATCGTCTCTTCTTTCAACGACGGTTTTATTCTCTTCGACCGCCGCTTTTTCTCAGTCCGCGCCCGAAACCCTTCTTGATCCGATAACTGTCCACTACCTTGGCGGCCTCCCACTTCCGTCCGAGGCTTCCGATCTGCCGCCTACTGCTGCGGGCGGGCAACTGGCTGAGGGCGCGAGGCTCGGCATTCTCGGCAATCGAAGCACTCTCGATACGCCCTTCAGCATCAACGCCTACACCGCTGAGCTCGCCAAGGATCAGCAGGCGAGAAGCGTCGCGGACGTTGTGCGAAACGACCCATCGGTCCAGCAGACCTTTCCAAGTACGAGCTATCGCGACGTCTATACGATTCGCGGCTTCAACTACTTCACCTACAACACAGCTTTCAGCGGCCTTCTGGGTATTGCACCCAAACAGCGGATCGTGCCGGAGACGGTGGAGCGCGTCGAACTCCTGAAAGGGCCGAACACCTTTCTCTATGGAGTCGCGCCGGGTGGAGCGGCTGGTGGTCTCATCAACGTCGTTCCCAAGCGGGCCGAGGTCGAGCCGGTGACGCAGGTCACCCTCGGCTACGGTTCGGATGCCAATTTCGGCACCCACTTGGACTTTGGGCGGCGTATGGGTCCAGATCAGGAGTTCGGCGTCCGTTTCAACGGCGTCCTGCGCGGTGGCGATCTTGCCGTCGACAGTTCGGAGGAGCTGCTCGGATCAGCAATCCTCGGTCTTGACTATGAGGGCGAGCGCTTCCGAATCGAAGCCGACCTCGGCTATCAGCGCCAGAAGGTCAACGCGCCCGACTGGGTGTTTACCTTTGCGCCAGGAGAGGCAGTACCCCAGGCGCCCCACGGCGACGCCGGCCTCTCGCAGCCTTGGGCCTATTTCGAGACCGAAGATGCGTTTGCGCTTTCTCGCGCCGAATACGATCTCGATGACGACTGGACAGCGTTCGCGGCGCTCGGCATCAGTCACACGGCGACTGAGGGTCTGTTCGCTGCCCCGACCAAGCTTCGCGCCAATGGCGATTTTACTGCGTCACCGCGGACCTTTCCCTCCGGCGGACGCCAGATCTCGGGGGAACTTGGTGTGCGCGGCGCGTTCGATACGGGGCCCATCGCACACTCGGTAAGCGTCGTCGGGTCCCTTCTCGACCAGAAGCTGAAGGCGGGCTTCTCGTCGCTGACGGGTTCTATTTCTTCCAACATCTACGATCCCGTGGAAATGCCGTATCCCGACACGACGAATGCCGTCTTCCTCGATGATGTGAGAACGACGGCGGACAACCGCTTCACCGCATTGAGCTTCGCCGACACTCTGTCGGCCTTCGACGAACGCGTTCAGTTCATCCTCGGCGGCCGCTTGCAACGAGTGAAAGTCCGATCGTTCAACGGCACTACGGGTGCCCTACGTTCAGTCTATGACGAGCAAGCCTTCACGCCGGCGATTGGCGTGGTGTTAAAGCCTTGGGATACCGTTTCACTCTACGGCAACTATGTCGAGACATTGGCTCAGGGGCCGACCGCACCAACCGGCACAGTGAATGCCGGTACGATGTTCGAACCAACCGTCACCCGCCAGATCGAGGCGGGCGTGAAGGCGGAATGGAATGGTCTGACCACGACGCTGGGCGTCTTCGAGATCACTATGCCGAACGGACTGACCAATCCGACGAGCAACATCTTCTCGGTTGACGGGGAGCAGCGCAATCGCGGCATCGAGTTCAATGTCTATGGCGAACCGGTCGATGGTCTTCGGGTCCTTGGCGGCGTCGCCTTCATAGATGGGGAACTGGCTCGGACCGCCGGAGGCTCACTCGATGGCAACAAGGCGGTGGGGGTTCCGGACTACCAGATCGTCGCGGGCGCCGAATGGGACTTGCCGTTCCTGCCTGAACTGACGGTCTCGGGGCAGGTCATCCATACCGCTAGCCAACTCGTGGATGCTTCTAACACGCAGAAAATCCCGGACTGGACCCGGCTCGATATGGGTGCCCGCTATACCTTCGAGCCCGAGGCCGGCAAACCAATCGCGCTGCGACTGGCAGTGCAGAATGTCTTCGACACCGACTACTGGGCTTCGGCCGCATCCGGACGGGCAGGAGGCATCTCACGTGGCGCGTCCCGTACGGTGCTCATTTCATCCACTTTCAACTTCTGACGGAGAACTACTATCATTATGGATCACCTCTTGGATCGTCGTCGCCTTCTGACGCTAGCGGCAATGGCAAGCGCCGCCGGCACTTTCCCTGTGTCCGCCAAAGAACAGGATGCGGCGCCTTCAGCCAACCCGTTGGCCATCCCGGCCGATGCCCCGCGTATCACCATGCTGGTCCATCCCCGCATGGTGTTGCTCGACCTGATCGGGCCGATGACAGCGTTCAATATTCTGCGCACGCATATCGATCTTGTCTGGAAGGACAAAACTCCGGTCTCTACCGAGCTCGGCATTCCGGTCACACCCACCAAGACCTTCGCGGAGGCCGATGAAGCGCCCGACGTCCTGTTCGTGCCTGGCGGAACGATGGGAACGGTCGACTGCATGAACGATCCGGAAGTGCTGGAATTTCTTCGCGGCAGAGGTGAGAAAGCGGGATGGGTGACCGGAATTTGTACCGGCGTCCTGACACTTGCTGCCAGTGGGCTTCTCGAAGGCTATGACGCGACCGCAAACTGGGTTCATGCAGACCTTCTTCCGCTGATGGGAGCGCGGCGCGTGAACAAGCGGGTCGTTACCGATCGGAACCGCATGACGGGAGCCGGGGTGACCGCGGGAGTTGATTTCGCGCTGACACTTGCCGCCGAACTGAGGGGCGAGGAGGAAGCACGCCGGGTGCAGCTTATCCTCGAATATGCACCCGAACCACCATACGAAGGCGGCACACCCGAAAGGGAACCGGAACTCGCAGCGGCCCTGCGAGCACGGACGCCGTGGATGCGCGAACAGGTCGAAAATGCATCTAAGGCTGCCGGGCAAAGGCTTGCGATCGGTAAATGAAGACGCAGTATTGCCGTCCTCGACGATGAGGAGCGTTAGCCGCAACTGAAAGCCACAAGCGCAGTTAACGCCGCGCTCCTCAAAATCTTTGCTCAAATTTGCAAAGGCCTGACCGGCCCCAAGTCAGCTCTGACGAAAGTCAGTGGCCCTTGGGGCGCGGCAGGCATCCACCGCGCGGCACAAATTCTTCCGATAGCATTCAGCAAGGTCTGTGCGCGGAGAATGGCGGTCGTGTCGGTACGATCGTAGTCAGGCGCGATCTCGACGAGGTCGATGCCAATCCAACACTTCGCAGTAAATGAATTCACCATGGCGCGGTGTCCCGGTGGTATTGCCAAGTTGTTGATCACGTTTTGTGTGAGCGCCGCGATTGCTCCTCACGCGCCCAGCCCCCCTTGAACCGAAAGCTGGCACTCAATGAGCGCGAACGCAGCGTCGCCATCTACACCTTTGAAGGAGAGTGACCACTTTCATGGACGG
>JABXHV010000125.1 GCA_013373445.1 Paracoccaceae bacterium
TGGCGTAGCAGCCGCCTTCGAAGTTGAAAACGCCTTCCTTGGACCAGCCGTGCTCGTCATCACCGATGAGCTCACGCTGCGGATCGGCTGACAAGGTCGTCTTGCCCGTGCCGGACAGACCGAAGAAGATTGCGGTGTCATCCTTGTCACCAACATTGGCAGAGCAATGCATGGACATGATGCCTTTGGCTGGCAGCAGGTAGTTAAGAAATGTGAAGACTGACTTCTTCATCTCGCCTGCATAGGACGTACCGCCGATCAAGACGATCTTGCGGGTGAAGTCACACGCGATAACTGTTTCACTGCGGCAGCCATGACGCGCCGGATCCGCCTTGAAGCTTGGCAGGTCGATGATTGTCATTTCTGACACGAAGCTGCTCAGTTCCTCTGGCTTCGGACGCAGCAACATGTTGCGAATGAACAAAGAGTGCCAAGCGTATTCGGTGTAGACGCGCACCGGAATCTGGTGCTCTTTCTGGGCGCCGCCGTAAAGGTCCTGCGCAAACAGGTCCATGCCTTTGGCGTGGGCGCGGAAATCCTTCAACAGCACTTCGAAGTGCTCAGGTGACATTTCCTGATTGTTATCCCACCAGACGGTGTCGGCGGTGGTGGCATCCTTGACGACGAATTTGTCTTTCGGGGAACGGCCTGTGTGAACGCCTGTGTCGGCAACAAGTGGACCGTTCGCAGCGATCCGTGCTTCGCCGCGAGAGATCGAATACTCATAAAGGGCCGGCTCGTTCTGGTTCCAATAGACTGCATTCAAGCCGCTCAGCTCGAATGTTTCAGCGCCATGCGAAGGATTTTTTAGACCCAGTTCCTTCATGATCCCGTTGCCTTTTCGTTTAGGGATTGAACCAGCGGCAGCAGCTTTGGCCACTTGTCGCCAAATGAGGCGCAGAACCTAGAAGATAGCCATTTTCGTCACAAGGCGAAATAAAGCCAATTTCGCAATTTAATCGATTGAAGCAACGGATAGGCCGAAAGTTGATTAATTTGTCGCAGCCAACTTTCGTATTACATCGATTTAATTCAGTAAAATCTATAGAATATATTGGAATGAAAAATTCCGCCAATTTCATTTCTTCGACAATGGATGATTACATTCGTTTTTCTTTCTTTAATCGCGCTCAATCGAAACTTTAACGAAAATGAGTGTCAAAAACCGGATTTTTCGCGGTTTTTGGACACAAACCCGCTTCAGGCCTGTGAAAAAACCATGTTCGTTCTTATGTATTGAAACGATGACCTGGCTCGACATTGCCTTAATTTACGCTCATTTTTTGAGGCATAGGCTTAGGCTGGTTATAAGACAGGGCTCTGACGCATTGGAGCTGATACTCGGGAAACTGGATCCGTAGCATGCCGACGATTGCATTGGTCGATGACGACCGTAACATTCTGACCTCAGTGTCCATTGCCTTGGAGGCAGAGGGGTACAGGGTGCAGACCTATACAGAAGGTGCATCGGCCCTCGACGGACTGCAAAGTGATCCGCCCGATCTGGCAATCTTCGATATCAAGATGCCTCGTATGGATGGAATGGAGCTGTTGCGTCGTTTGCGCCAGACCAGCGACATGCCGGTTATCTTCCTGACGTCAAAGGATGACGAAATCGACGAATTGTTCGGCCTCAAGATGGGTGCTGATGATTTTATCCGCAAACCGTTCTCGCAACGTTTGCTGGCCGAGCGTGTGCGCGCTGTTTTGCGCCGGGCACAGCCGCGCGATGAGAGCACCAAGCGCGAAGATGCTGACAAGCTTCTCGAGCGTGGATTGTTGTTGATGGATCAGGAGCGTCACACCTGCACCTGGAGCGGCAAGCCGGTCACTTTGACCGTGACAGAATTTCTGATCCTCTCCGCCCTGGCGCAGCGTCCAGGTGTTGTCAAAAGCCGCAATGCCTTGATGGATGCGGCCTATGATGATCAAGTATATGTTGATGATCGCACCATCGACAGTCACATCAAGCGCCTGCGGAAAAAGTTCAAGGTAGTTGACGACGACTTTGATATGATCGAAACGCTTTATGGTGTTGGCTATAGATTCAGAGAAAGCTGATTTCCCGTCACATGTCAGACAACAGCGGATCGCGAAAAGACGCCGGGACAGAAGGTGCGTTCCCACTTGAACGTGCACAGTTGCGTCGGCTCGGGAACAAGCGGGTCCGCAAACGTCTGTTTGGACGTTTAGGCAAGATCTTCAGCACCTATTTCCTGTCGTCGCTGACGCGCCGGATCGTGGCGATCAATCTGATTGGCCTGGTCGCACTGGTGACCGGCATCTTGTATCTCAACCAGTTTCGGGCCGGTTTGATCGATGCCCGGGTTCAGAGTCTCCTCACTCAAGGCGAAATCATCGCTGGTGCAATCGCCGCCTCTGCGACGGTGGATACGGGGGCAATTACGGTCGATCCCGAGAGGCTCCTGCGGCTTCAGGCCGGTGAAAGCATCGCGCCGGGCTCGGATGACTTCGACACCCTCGATTTTCCGGTTAATCCGGAGCGCGTCGGACCCGTTCTGCGCCGCCTCATCTCACCCACCAAGACCCGTGCGCGGATCTATGATCCGGATGGCATCCTGATCCTGGATTCACGGCATCTTTATTCAAGTGCGCAAATCCTGCGTTACGATCTGCCTGCCCCGGATAATGAAGAGCAGGGTTTTTTCACCAATCTGTGGCGCTCCTTCAAGCTTTGGCTGAGGAAGGGAGACTTCCCTCTATATAAAGAGGCGGGTGTTGGTGACGGTCGGGCTTATCCGGAAGTGGAAGCAGCGCTTGGCGGAACGCCTGCCAGCGTGGTGCGTGTTTCCCAGCGCGGTGAACTGATTGTATCCGTCGCCGTTCCGGTGCAGCGCTTCCGGGCTGTCTTGGGGTCTTTGTTATTGTCCACGCAAGGCGGCGATATTGATGCAATCGTCCAAGCTGAACGGCTCGGGATCTTGCGGGTCTTCATTGTCGCAAGTGTCGTGACAAGCTTCCTGTCTATCCTGCTGGCAGGCACCATCGCCGGACCGGTCAGGCGTCTGGCTGCTGCAGCGGAGCGTGTTCGAAAAGGCTCAACCTCGCGCGATGAGATTCCAGAGTTCTCCGAACGACAGGATGAAATCGGTTATCTGGCTCGTGCGTTCAGGGATATGACCCATGCGCTGTACAACAAGATTGATGCGATCGAGCAGTTCGCGGCCGATGTGGCTCATGAGCTCAAGAACCCGCTAACCTCCTTGAGAAGTGCAGTCGAAACACTGCCGCTTGCCAAGAGCGATAACTCGCGCGCTCGTCTGCTTGAAATTATCCAGCATGATGTACGTCGCCTGGACCGTTTGATTACAGACATCTCCGATGCCTCGCGGCTTGACGCCGAACTGGCTCGAGGCACTGCGGAAAAACTGGATCTGGCGCGGTTCCTCCAAAGCCTGGCTGCTGCGGTAAGCGAGCGAACGGAAAAAGACGGCCCTGATCTGAAGCTGTCCATTGCTGAGACAACGGACAAGACGGCCTACGAGGTCTTGGGCCATGATACCCGCCTGGGTCAGGTGTTCCGCAACCTCCTGGACAATGCGCGTTCGTTCTCTCCGGATGATGGGACGGTTCGCATCGGGCTTTCACGGCAGCAGGACAAGGTACGCATCACCATCGATGACGATGGTCCTGGGATTCGGGCAGAAAATCCTGATCGGATCTTTGAGCGGTTCTATACGGATCGCCCTGAAGGGGAGAGCTTCGGCAACAACTCCGGGCTTGGATTGTCTATTTCACGCCAGATCATTGAAGCACACCGCGGTGAGATCACGGCTCTGAACCGTTACGCGCAGGATGCCGAAGATGGTCAAATGAAGGTCGTTGGTGCCCGTTTTGAAATCCTCTTGCCAGCGCAGGGTCAAAAGTGACGCGCACTTGCTTGCATGCCGGCTGCGTGATCGTCGGGCCGATGGGGATTCTGATCACCGGCGCCTCGGGGGCCGGAAAGTCTGCCTTGGGGGATGTACTGATTGATGCAGCCCTGAGACGCGGGCACTATGGGGCTTTGGTCAGCGATGATCGGACGTGTCTTGATAATCGCTATGGTGTGTTGGTGGCCAGTCCGCAGGAGCGTCTGGCCGGGCTGGTTGAAGTGAGGGGCTTCGGCATCCAGTCAACGACCTATGAAGCGGCTGCCGCAATTCGGCTTGTCGTTGAGCTGCTGCCGCAAGAAGAATTGGAACGACTGCCGGATGCACCGGTTGTTCTCAGCGAAGTGGCTGGCGTGAGTGTTCCTAAACTTCAGGTCGTTGCAGGCGACACATTTGCTGCCGTAAGGCGAATACGTTGGGCGATGAGGCTGCTTTTCCCCAAAAGCCAGGATTATGTTTAAGCCACCACTGTTATTTCGCTTGCAACCTTCCAGCTGGTTGCCGACAGTACACGCAGTCTGGAATGATGGATTTCAGGTCCAGTAATTATTTGGGTGAATGACTATATGATCGGTCTTGTTCTGGTAACGCACGGTCGCCTTGCGGAGGAATTTAAATCTGCTCTTGAACATGTGGTTGGACCACAGGAGCAGGTGGAGACGATCTGTATCGGTCCGGATGACGATATGGAGCAGCGACGACAGGATATCCTGTCGGCTGTTGAAACGGCGAATTCGGGCAGTGGTGTAGTGCTTTTGACAGACATGTTTGGTGGAACACCTTCCAACCTGGCCATTTCGGTTATGGATGGAACGTCTATCGAAGTTGTTGCCGGTGTGAACCTTCCCATGTTGATCAAACTGGCCAGCGTGCGCAACGACAAGGCATTGGCGGACGCGGTCGATGAAGCGCGGCAGGCAGGGCAGAAGTATATTTCCGTCGCCAGTCAGGTGCTTTCAGGCCAGAAGTGACGGAACCGCGCGGTCAATGCTGACGAAACAACTCACCATCGTAAACCGCCGCGGACTACATGCCAGGGCTTCGGCCAAACTCGTCAAACTTGTCGAAAAGTTCAAAGCCAGGGTGGAGGTTTCCAAGGACGGCAACACCGTCGGTGGGACGTCGATTATGGGCCTGATGATGCTTGCGGCAAGTCCGGGCTGCTATATTGAAGTCAAGGTCGATGGCCCTGATGAAACGGCGGCGCTTGATGCGATCGCCGAATTGGTCGATAGCGGCTTCGGAGAGGAAGACTGAAGGCCTGAATGCGTTCCCGCCCATATCGACGCGGCGACATTTTTCTGACATCCAAGCCAGTGCAACCAACTTGAAGTCGGGTTTGAGCTGTGTGATGGCTCCTTGGCTCCCCCACCGCTCCGCCAGATGGAATGCAGATCGCATTGTCCAAATAGGCCTGCGCGGGACTGCTGAGATCTCGTGAACTGACGACCGCTATTGAACTTTATGCTGCCGCAGATCTTGATCCGCGTGGGGGATGATCTTCGATGTTTTCAGACAGTTGCCTCAAGCCGCGACAAAGCGCCCTCCGGACTGCCGTCGACACGGGCTGATCTTTGTGCTGAATAGAGGTGTTGCCGGAAGAGAGTATGCAAGTTGTTTCAGAGCTGACCTTATCTGGCGGCACAAGCGTTTAGGCCAGGGTAGGGGGCACCATGGTGTTGGCTTTTCGTATTTTCCGTGCGGCAGTTCACATCTGTCTTTGCGTGGCTATTTGCAGCACTGCGGTAAAAGCCAGCAATCTTCTGGATGATCTGGTCATCAGCGAGTGTGATCCTTCAGGACCTGCGTTGGTGATTTACATCGCGAACAAGACTGACGTGGAGACGGTTGCTTGCGGCGCGGTCGCTCCAGGCGGTCGCAAGGTGACAACGGAAGATCGTTTCCTTCTAGCGTCTGTTTCCAAGCTTTATCTGACCGTGTCCATCATGCAGCAAGTGGAGCAGGGCAAGCTCGCCACCACCGATCTGGCTGCAGATCTTCTGCCGGAAGACATCGTAGCAAATCTTGGCGGACTGGAAGGCATCACCCTTGATCACCTGATGCGGATGCGAAGCGGCCTTCCGGATTATCTTGATGATCAGTTTCCCGATGACCATCTGGAAATGATCGCACAGGGAAAGTCGCATCGGGACGTTATTCGACACGCCATGTCGCTGATAGAAGGCAGAGGCACAACTTTTGAGCCTGGCGCCTCATTTGAATATTCCAACACCAACTATCTTCTGTTGCAGCTCATTCTGGAAGGCATAACCGGACAGACAATGAGCGACTATTTTCAGGAGCACCTGTTCAAGCCGGCTGGCATTGAACACACGGATCTGCTTGGCTACGGAGTGACCCCGGCCGAAATGGTCGAAGGGCAAGAAGACCTTGGAACCGGCAACGGAATTGAATCCGTTGCGCGCTATCATGCCGTTTATGGGCTGGGTGATGGCGCGTTGGTCGCGACGGCAGAGGACGTTGCCCTGTTCTACCGGGCCTTGTTCAGGGACTTCCTGCTTTTATCCAGGCAGAGCGTTGAGCGTATGCTGAAGGACCCGTACGCCGATCTTTATGGCATGGGTGTAGAGGTGGAGAAGGTCGATGACACGTTACTTGTGGTGGGACACTCCGGCGAACACATCGGCTTTTCCTCTGACGTGCGTTACGCGCTGGACGAAGATGTGATCGTTGTCGCCCTTCAGGCCCGTGCCGGGAGTGATTTGGCGTTCACCATCGACATAATCGTTGATGAAATCGAGTAGGCGACAACGTCGCCAATGCTGAAGTGTGGGGCACAGGCTCGCGCCTTTTGCGGACAGCCTGGCACGTATTTGCGATGTGCGTATTCAACCTTCCTCAACGTTAGATAGAGTCAGATAAAAGATATAAAGAAATCTTTATATCTTGATTGCTTACAATCTGATCATGCGTTATAGAACGCGTAGACGCCGCAGGTGCGCGCATGTCGCGGACCCACGGATCCCATTCGCAAAGACAAACCGGCCTATAAAGGCGGGCGAAGCAAGCAGGACGTTTTAATGAGCGACTATATTGTCAAGGACATCAGCCTCGCAGACTGGGGCCGCACCGAAATCGAGATTGCTGAACACGAAATGCCGGGTCTCATGGCCTGCCGCGAAGAGTTCGGTGAAAGCAAGCCGTTGAAGGGTGCGCGCATCGCGGGCTCCTTGCACATGACGATCCAGACAGCGGTCTTGATCGAAACACTTGTGGCTCTGGGCGCTGAAGTGCGCTGGGCATCCTGTAACATCTACTCCACCCAGGATCAGGCAGCAGCGGCAATCGCAGCAGCTGGTATTCCGGTCTTCGCCACCAAGGGCGAAACCCTCGAAGAATACTGGGAATACGCGGACAAGATCTTTGATTTCGCCGACGGCGCAAACATGATCCTCGACGACGGCGGCGATGCGACCCTTTACATTCTGATTGGTGCGCGCGTTGAAGCTGGCGAAACGCAGCTCATCGAAAATCCAACGTCCGACGAAGAAATCTGCCTTTTCGCGCAGATCAAGAAACGTCTGGCTGCGAACCCGGGCTGGTTCACCAAACAGCGTGACCTGATCAAGGGCGTTTCGGAAGAAACCACCACCGGTGTTCTGCGTCTTTACGAAATGCAGAAGAAGGGCCTGCTGCCGTTCCCTGCAATCAACGTCAATGACAGCGTTACCAAGTCCAAGTTCGACAACCGCTATGGCTGCCGTGAATCCCTCGTCGACGGCATTCGCCGTGGCACCGACGTGATGATGTCGGGCAAGGTCGCTGTTGTTTGTGGTTACGGCGATGTTGGTAAGGGCTCCGCACAGTCTCTGTCTGGTGCCGGCGCACGCGTCATCGTCACGGAAATCGATCCGATCTGTGCCCTGCAGGCTTCCATGGATGGCTTTGAAGTCAAGACCATGGAACAGGCTCTTCCGGAAGGCGACATCTATGTCACCGCGACCGGCAACAAGGACATCATTACCTTCGAGCACATGAAGGGCATGAAGGATATGGCCATCGTTTGTAACATCGGCCACTTCGACAA
>JABXHV010000015.1 GCA_013373445.1 Paracoccaceae bacterium
AGGCCGTTTGAAGATTGAGTTTTTGCGTTGCTGTGATCATAACTGTTGAATTTTGAAGCAAGTAATCAGCAGCTAGTGACAACCCTATGTCAGTAGGTTCTGACAGCCGCCAAAATTTTATAGCCTGACGCATTTGTTATTCCAAATGCGCCAGAACCATGAATGGATAAATAACCTAACCAGGATTCGATTAGTCAAAATGCAATCCGACAGAGGCCATTAAAGGCTCAAGGGAATCCATGTCTTTGAGCAACGTTCTATAGACCCATCTGTAATTTTGAGTGGTCATAAACTCCATGTGCTCCATAGCCTTCTCTCTGCCTATCACCTGACTTAAAGTGTGGAATTCAAGATAACACACAACCAGATGTAGATAGGTGCTCTGTTCGTCCCCTGCTCCTTCTGGCAAAGCGCTTGGCACTTTAGGATACCTTTTAAAGATCTCCGCAGCTAAAGCATCACTGTCATATTGCTTGGACAATGAATACCAATGCATTTGTTCATGAAGGAACGTAGCCAAAAGATCGGTTTCATTCCTGATGTCTGTATTCAAAGTGAGCACCGGATGGCTATGGGGAATAATGCCCGTTTGAATCTTGATGGTTTTCGTGTAGATGTACTTTTCCAGATCGTACTTCTCTAATAGCGTTTCCAGTCGTTGTTTGACAATGTTTTCCTCTTGAGTGTTGTTATGAGTTGTAATGACAATGGGCTCGTCTGCGGCTGGTTTTGGTTGATTAAAAATGCTTTGAACTTTCCCTGCTTTGGCTAACCAAAACTGGGTATCCCCGGATTGTTGATTGTACATGATTCCTTTAATGCTATCTCCTTTGATTTGCGCTTTACATACCCCTGGCCCTGACCTAAAGCCAATGGTAAAAAAGACTGAATCTGACTTTTGAGAGACCTCTGTAAGGGTAAGAGGTACAGGGATTAAATCCGGCAATACTAAAAGCCCGGATTTCGCATCGAAATCGAATTGTGCTACGGCCTTTTGAGCCCCTCTTGAAAGGTCGAAAATACCTTCCCACTTGTCTCCTTCCTGAAAAGCCTTGGCTTCACAGCTAAAAAGAAGGATAAATACGATGTAACCGCAATATTTAAATAGTTGTTGGTGCATGACTGATAATTACTCTACTAGTTCAAAATGATCATTCAATTCTTCATAAGACTTTAATTCACCTGTTTCGAGCCACTCGGTGAATAAGTGGAGGTACATTCCCAGATTTTCTGACTGAGCCTCCCGGTAAGCGGTTTCACTCTCCCAACTGCTGATAATGAGCAGATAATGGTGTTTTTGGCTCATGGTTATTTTCACATCCACTATTCCGGAGCACTGCCAGAAATGAGTCAGAAGTGAGCGGCAATACCGGGTTACCAGTTTAATGGTCTTCGGCCTGGCCTCAATTTTCCTAAGGCTCAGGTAGCCTTCCGTTTTTGTTTGGGGAAGCATTTGATGGGTTGAATCGACCCACACCGCTGCTGCCATTGTTGTCATAGATTTTTGGTTTTGTTCCGGCAAACTTAGAGTTCAGATTGATTGGAACTCAGATTTCAACTATTTAAGAGGTTTGACTTTTGAAAAGTCGAACCAAATACTCAATTAGCGGTCTGTTTTAGGTATTCTGAAGGAGTTAGCCCACTGTGCTTTTTGAAGGCTGTGTTGAATGAAGATTTACTATTGAACCCAACTTCGTTGGCAATACCCATGATGGAATATTTGGCATATTTAGGGTCGGCAGCTATTCTGATGAATTCCTCCACCCGATATTGATTGAGCAGTTCGAAGAAGGTTTTATTTAAATCCTTATTGATCAAGGTAGAAAGCACATGTGTGGGCACTTTCAAACGTTCAGCAACATCTGAAGCCTTTAAGTTGGGGTTAATAAATATCTTCTCCGTCTCAAAAAGCGAGAGGAGTTGCTTGATGAGGCCCTGCCTTTTACCTTCATCAATATTTACCGAACTGTATTTGGTCTGGAAATCCGGCAGAAGACTGTCCTTATTCAGGATGGCCTGATAGGCAGCCATATACACAAAAGCCGATGTGGTAAGTGTGAGGGCAAAATTGCCATAAATATTATAGTAGCCTGTTGAAAGGGCTTTGACTATAAAGAAAGACTGAGAAGCCGCCAGAAAGATGAGCAACCAGGTAAGTAGCTTAAGCCAGCCAATCCGTTGCGAGACAGAAATAATCAGATCGTTTTTGGGATTAACCACAGATAGCTTCATCTGCTTTCTAGCCAGAAAAAAATAAACCAGTAAATGCACTATGTACAAACTGTATCGGGTTAAAAATAGAGGCCCTGCGGGTCGGCCATTGGCCACAAATTCATCCAGCAGAACCACAATATCCTCCCTCTCCATACCACGATTCTGCTCAGAGATCAATACCCAGGCCAACAGGTAGGGCACCAGGTGTAAGAGATGTGACCATCTGAACTTGAAGTCTGCCTTAACAATTGAGAGCGTGTATAAATAGAAAAGAGGGCCGAGAAAAAGGGTCATTCCTCGTGTAAACCCTGCAATGCTCTGAATACTTCGGTAGAGATGGCCGGCATACCACAGGTTATTGATGGTAATGGCCAAAACAGTGGCTAACAGTAACATTAAGGCAGTCAGGGCCTTTTTGTTGGTTGGTGGCTTTATCAGGAATAAAACCATCAGAAACAGGCATTGACTTGCCGAACCGATTAAGAGTATAGACCAAAGATTGAAAACCACAAACCAAAGTTAATCTTTGGAAGCATTTGAAATGCTAAGGAGTAGGTGATAGTTTCTAGCTTAATCCCTTTTTTAAACCGAGCTTTTCCATGGTTGTGATCATAGCTGTTGAATTTTTGAGCAAGTAAACAGCCATGGGTGAGAACCCTATATCAGTAGGTTTTAGGAGGTTGAATTTTCAGAAGATAAAAATATATAAGGATTCGATAATTCTCTCTTTGTGATCTCAGCGAACTTAGCGGTTTCATTTTTAACCGCAGAGAGCGCAGAGAAGTTAATTACTCATAATTCCTTCTCAATTCTTCTACTCTTTTCTGCATAATGGTAAGCAACTTATCTGGTGAAACAATGGTCACTGAGTCTCCAAGCATGGCCAGCCAGCGAGAGAAGTATTCCAGATGAGGTACGAGGAATTTCATTTCCTTAGAATCGCCTTTGTCTACTTCACTAACAAAACCCTGATAGTACTTCTGGTTCACAATGTATCGGGCAGCTTCTCCTTTTATTTGAACAATCACTTCTTCCAGTTCACCTCCATAGGTCAGTCGCTTGATGAATTCTTCATAAGGTTCTCTAGGTTCAAAATGACAGTCCGTGATTTCCAGCTTCACCAGCCTGTCCACTCTGAAGTCGCGAGGCCCTTGTCTTAAAAGACAATAGGCCAGCAAATGCCAACTGCTACCATAATAAACCAA
>JABXHV010000066.1 GCA_013373445.1 Paracoccaceae bacterium
GTGCTGATTGCTGGACCGACACTGCTTATCCTGACCGATTTTGGTGAGGGTCTCGTGGCCTATGCCAAAGATATTGTACCACTCTCCAATCCATTTGGTCGTGATGATGACGCTTATCGACAGGGCTGGACGGCGTTCTACTGGGCATGGTGGATCAGTTGGTCACCATTCGTCGGCATGTTCATTGCCCGCGTTTCACGAGGCCGGACCGTGCGTGAATTCGTGATCTGTGTCCTGTTGATCCCTTCAGTGGTTTGCGTGTTGTGGATGGCTGTCTTCGGCGGTGTTGCGATTGATCAGGTCCTGTCCGATCCAGCAACTTCTGCAGTCAAGGCGCAGGTGATTGATAGCTACAATCCACCCTTGTCGCTCTTTGCGATGCTCGAAGGTCTGCCGCTGTCGTCGATCACATCAGTGATCGCGATTGTTCTGGTGATTGTTTTCTTCGTTACTTCATCGGACTCCGGTTCGTTGGTGATCGACACAATCACGGCCGGGGGTAAGGTCGACGCACCGGTACCACAACGCGTTTTCTGGGCAACCTTTGAGGGCGCAGTCGCAATCGTGCTGCTCGTCGGTGGAGGACTGGGAGCGTTGCAGGCCATGGTGATCTCCACCGGTCTGCCGTTCACCTTGGTTCTCTTGCTGATGTGCTGGGCCATTATCAAGGGTCTGAGGGCAGAACCGACCTGATTGGTGATTGCTTCTAGGATCAAAAAGCTGAAAGGCCCCGCCATTGTGCGGGGCCTTTTTTGTGCCAGGCCATCAAACCTAAGTAAAACTACATCTTTGATGTGTCGAAAGCGACACATCAAAGATTAACAATGTGTTGATTCCTGCCGCAACTGGGTACAGATTTTTTTGAGTCGTCTGCCAATACTTCCAAGAAAACCGGGGTTTTTGCTTGAAGAGAGACCAAGAAATCCAACTTGGCACGCGCATTGCTGATAAGCGCTGAGCGTACTACTACGCTGGGGAATGTTACCCGTTCCCAAATCGATATGTCTGGGAGGACAATTATGAAAAAGTTGATCTTGGCTACAGCCGTAGCTGCCTCTTTCTCTTTGGCTGGTGCAGCGCAGGCCGCTGATGACTGTGATAGCGGTGAAATCGTTATCAAGTTCAGCCATGTTGTGGCCGCAACGGGTCATCCGAAGGGCGACGCAGCAACAATGCTGGCCGACCGCGTCAACAGCGAAATGAACGGCAAGGCCTGCATGCAGGTTTTCCCGAACTCGCAGTTGTTCGATGACGACAAGGTTATGGAAGCCCTGCTTCTGGGCGATGTGCAGCTCGCTGCGCCATCACTGTCCAAATTCGAAGCCTACACCAAGAAGTTCCGCCTCTTCGATCTTCCGTTCCTGTTTGAGGATCTGGACTCAGTCGAACGCTTTACCACCAGTGAAGACGGCAAGGGCCTTCTTGGCTCTATGACAGAGTTTGGCCTGCAGGGTCTGGGATACTGGAGTTCTGGCCTGAAGCAGTTTTCTGCAAACAAGCCTTTGAACGTGCCGAGCGATGCCGCTGGTTTGAAGTTCCGCGTGCAGACGTCTGATGTTGCCGCCGCGATGATCGAAGCCATGGGTGCAAATGCTCAAAAGCTTGCATTCAAGGAAGTCTATGGTGCTCTGCAGACAGGTGTCGTCGATGGTCAGGAAAACTCCTGGTCCAATATCTACACCCAGAAGTTCTTTGAAGTTCAGGACGGTATCACCAATACCAACCACCAGCTTCTGGCCTATCTGCTTGTGACCTCTGACGAGTGGCTCAACAGCCTGGACCCAGATGTGCGCGACCAGTTCCTCACCATCACAGAAGAAGTGACCGCAAAGGCAAATGCTGCGGTAGCTGACAAGGAAGCTGCCAATCGTCAGCGTATCCTGGATGCTGGATCGACCATTCGTGAGTTGACACCTGCACAGCGCAACGAGTGGATCAGCACCATGAAGCCGGTTTGGACCAAGTTCGAAGCGGACATCGGCAAGGATCTGATCGACTCAGCGGTTGCATCTAACAACAGATCATAAAATTGCTACAGGCGGACCTCTCAGGTCCGCCTGCCTGCTATTCAGGGGACGCCAAGTGTCGCCGAACAACTTTATGCATCCACGTAAGATGCATGTCTGCCGGGGGGAAACTTATGCAACGCGCCGACGACTGGATCACGCGCTTTGAAGAAGGGGTCTTGGCCTTTCTTCTTGCTGCAATGACCATAGTCTCTTTCAGCCAAGTGGTTGCCCGATATGGGTTCAACTCAGGTTGGGGGGGAGCTCTTGAATTAACACGTATCCTGTTTGCCTGGCTGATCCTGTTTGGGATGAGCTATGGTGTAAAGATCGGATCTCATCTCGGCGTTGACGCCGTAGTGCAATTGTTGCCCCGGCGCATGTTTCGTGCCGTAGCAGTTTTCGGCGCCCTTTGCGGTGTCGCCTATGCCTCCATTCTTCTTTATTCCGAGTGGCTTCATATCTTTGGTCTCCAGACCCGCGGCGGTGCCATCGACTACTGGATGAAGATGTACAAGATCGGCATCGGCCTCGATGATCTGCGTTATCCTGAATTCATCATTGAGAACTTCGATACCAAGGAGCGTGTCCAGCGCTGGATCGCTTATCTGATCTTGCCGATTGGCCTGGCGCTCTTCGCATTTCGCTGCCTGCAGGCAGCCTGGCAAATTATCAAAGGGGACCGTCAAATGATGATCGCTGCCCACGAGGCGGAAGATCTGGTCGCCGAAAATAAAGATATATTGAAGGATTGAGGTAAAAAAACATGGAAGCCGCAATTCTCTTCATAATGGTTCTCACGCTGTTGTTTTTGGGCGTGCCGATTGCCATTTCGCTAGGCCTGTCTGCTGTACTGGCCATTACATTTTTCTCATCAGACTCCATCTCATCTGTCGCCCTTCAACTGTTCACCGCATCGCAGAACTACACGCTGCTTGCGATTCCCTTCTTCGTACTTGCCTCTGCATTTATGTCGACAGGCGGTGTGGCGCGCCGGATCATTCGCTTTGCTGTGGCTTGCGTCGGACACCTTCGGGGCGGCTTGGCCATCGCAGCTGTGTTCTCCTGTATGCTGTTTGCAGCCCTGTCAGGGTCTTCGCCTGCCACGGTGGTGGCGATCGGTACCATTGCCATCGCCGGTATGCGTGAAGTTGGCTACACCAAGGACTTCGCCGCTGGCGTGATCGCCAACGCGGGTACGCTCGGGATCCTGATTCCTCCGTCGATCGTCATGGTGGTGTACGCCGCTGCGACCGATGTATCGGTTGGACGTATGTTCCTAGCGGGTGTGATTCCAGGCCTCGTTGCCGGGTTGATGCTGATGACTGCAATTTACGTCAACGCCCGCATCAAGAAGATGCCCAAGCAGCCTTTCGCCGGGTTTGGTGAAATCGGCAGGTCGGCCGGGGAGGCCGGATTTGGCCTCTTGCTTATCGTCATCATTCTGGGCGGCATCTATGGCGGCATCTTTACGCCAACAGAGGCTGCTGCGGTTGCTGCGGTTTACGCCTTCCTTATTGCCATTTTCATCTACCGCGACATGGGCCCGTTGAAAGGCGTTCCAATGCGTAAGGAAGGCGAAGGTCTTCCGGCAGCTGTGGTGCGCAATGTGATCCTGACAATTGTCTATTTTATTCCTGGCTGCTTCCATTCGGACACCAAGAAGGTGCTCACAGACGCTGCCAAGACAACGATCATGTTGATGTTCATCATCGTCAACGCGTTGCTGTTTGCGCACGTTCTGACATCGGAACGCATCCCGCAGGCCATTACGGACTGGATGATTGAAGCAGGCTTCAACTGGTTCACCTTCCTGATCGCCGTCAACCTGCTCCTTCTTCTTGGTGGACAGTTTATGGAGCCGTCCGGATTGCTCCTGATTGTGGCGCCCGTCGTGTTTCCGATCGGCATGGAGCTGGGTGTTGATCCGATTCACCTCGGCATCATCATGGTTGTGAACATGGAAATCGGCATGATCACGCCGCCCATTGGCCTGAACCTCTTCGTCACGTCGGGGATAACCGGGATGAGTTTGGTGCAGGTGGTAAAGGCTTCTGCACCCTTCGTGATGATCCTGTTCCTCTTCCTGATACTGGTGACCTACGTTCCAGGCCTGTCGACCTGGCTGCCATACAGCTTGATGGGTCCGGAAATCGTGACACGATAAAGCAAGAAAAGCCGGGACCATTGTCCCGGCTTTTTATTTGATGGCTGCAAAAGCAAGACCGATTGGCGGCTCAGACTGCGCACTTCATCGCAACGAGCTTCCCGAGTTGACCGGGTGGCGGCTCAATTTCCTCAAAGCCGCGACGCAGATACCAGGTCCGATTGCGTTCCATGCTGACATGGGTGAACAGCCTTACTTCCATGAGTTCAAGAGCCTTGGCGCGCTCAAAAGTGAAATCGAGAAGTTTGTTGCCAATACCCCGTCCATTCAGGCTTGGCAGGACGGTAATGCTCCAAAGCAGCAGGTGTTCCAATTCCTGGCGCAAGACAAGAGATGCGGCCGGAGTTGACTGTGCTTTGGAAAGCCAGACTTCATCCTGATGGATGATCTGATGATAGTCCGCATCGAGAGGCTGTGGTTTGATGCCCATGATCCTGTGCCATGGCGCATAGCAACGCTCGGCAAGCCAGGAAATGGAGGGGGCGTCTTGAGAGGACGCGCGCCGCAGGCAAAGGTTGGTAGTATGCGGCATCGACGTTCCCAGAAGAGATCTTCTATTTAGACAAAGCGCCAGAGGAGCCGGATCTAATAAAAATTGCGTATTTGTTTCTCCTGACGAAACGTAAGTTCGATTAAATAACAAATGATTACCGAGAAATATTGATAATAAAGTCAGTTCTATTATTACAAAATGAAAAGCCGCCCAATTGGACGGCTTTTCTACTTTTAGAAAATCAACATTTCATATGCAATCAGTGGTTGTCGCGAGGCAACCCTTTGCTATGAGCGACATCCTGGTATTTGATCGCAGGTTTGAGAACCATACCTTCGTCAAATTGGTCGATCATGCCGCGCTGGATTTCCTGCCAAGGCGTCTGGTGCGGCGCATAAGGAAAGCCGCCCTTTGCTTCCAGATCCGCGCGACGTTGCTGAAGCTCTTCGTCGCTCACAAGCATGTTGGCTGTGCCTTTGAGCAGATCGATACGGACCTTGTCGCCCGTCTTCAGAATAGCCAGCCCACCCATCGCAGCAGCTTCAGGCGAAGCATTCAGGATAGACGGAGATCCGGAGGTTCCGGACTGGCGTCCATCACCAATACACGGAAGTGCCGTGATGCCACGTTTGATCAATGCCGCTGGTGGTTGCATGTTCACAACCTCGGCGCCGCCTGGATAACCAATTGGGCCTGTACCGCGGATGAACAACATGCAGTTTTCGTCGATGTTCAAATCCGGATTGTCGATGTTGTCGTGGTAGTCTTCGGGACCTTCAAAGACGATAGCCCGGCCTTCAAAGGCTTCAGGATCATCAGGGTTTGACAGGTAGCGATCCCGGAACTCCTTCGAGATCACGCTTGTCTTCATGATCGCGCTGTCAAACAGGTTGCCCTTCAGGTTGATGAAGCCTGCATTGGTTTTCATCGGCGCATCGAAGGACTTGATAACCTCTGGCAAACTGATTTCCGTGTCCGCGCAGTTCTCGCCAATGCTTTTGCCGTTGACGGTGAGGGCGCCTGGATGCGGAAGCTTGTTGTGTTTCATCAGCTCACCAACGACCGCGGGCACGCCGCCAGCATGGTGATAGTCTTCGCCCAGGTATTCACCAGCCGGCTGAAGGTTCACCAGAAGCGGTGTGTCATGGCCAACAGCTTGCCAATCGTCGTTGTCGAGTGGAACACCCAAATGACGGGCGATGGCGTTGAGGTGGATCGGAGCGTTTGTCGAACCGCCGATTGCCGAGTTCACCACGATGGCGTTTTCAAACGCTTCACGTGTCATGATGTCGGATGGCTTCACGTCGTCATGAACCATGTCGACAATCCGCTTGCCTGTCTCATAGGCGATCTGGCCGCGTTCGCGGTAAGGCGCCGGAATCGCGGCCGAACCTGGCAGCTGCATACCGAGAGCCTCGGCGAGCGAGTTCATGGTCGTCGCTGTACCCATCGTGTTGCAATAGCCAACGGAAGGGGCAGATGATGCGACCAGTTCCATGAAACCATTATAGTCGATTTCACCGGCAGCCATCATTTCGCGGGCTTTCCAGACGATCGTGCCGGAGCCGGTGCGCTCGCCTTTGTGCCATCCATTCAGCATTGGGCCAACAGACAGGGCAATTGCGGGGATGTTCACCGTTGCTGCTGCCATCAGGCAGGCAGGTGTGGTCTTGTCACAGCCAATCGTCAGAACGACACCATCAAGTGGATAGCCGTAAAGAAGCTCAACCAGACCAAGATAGGCAAGGTTGCGGTCAAGCGTTGCTGTTGGACGCTTGCCGGTCTCCTGGATCGGATGGACTGGAAATTCAAATACGATGCCGCCGGAAGCAACGATACCGTCACGCACACGCTTGGAAAGTTCCAGGTGGTGGCGGTTGCACGGAGATAGATCCGAGCCTGTTTGCGCAATACCGATGATCGGTTTGCCGGACTGCAGCTCTTCGCGTGTGATGCCAAAGTTCAGATAGCGCTCGATGTAGAGCGCAGTCATGCCTGGATTGTCGGGATTGTTGAACCACGCAGATGAACGCAGCTTGGGTGTCTTCTTTTCGGACATGTAACCTCTCCTGAAAACCAACGCTCAGGGATGAGCGGTGTATTGTCTCCTCTGGCACTGGGTTTAGAACCAGTCGGCAGTCCTGTTCAAGCTCATTTGTGGCGAAAGAGTACGCAAGAAACCAATTTGCTCGTTAAGATATGCAAAACGCCTTCTTTTAAAGGTCGGCGCGCGACAGGAGATCCATGGATGGCATCAGGCTGAGAAGATCTTTTGTGTACTCGTGCTGAGGTGCATCAAACAACGCCTCGCACTGGGACACCTCGCAGAGCTCTCCATGACGCATCACGCCGACACGGGTGCACATTTGCCGGATGACTGCCAGATCATGACTGATGAAGAGCATGGTTAGACCGAGCTCCTGCTGCAGGTCCTTGAGCAGATTGAGAATCTGGGCCTGGATGGATACGTCCAGGGCAGACGTCGGCTCATCACAGATCAGGAAGCGTGGCCGTGTCGCCAGCGCCCGCGCTATGGAAATGCGCTGCCGTTGCCCACCCGAAAATTCATGCGGAAACTTTTCGCCCGCTGCGGTTCCAAGACCAACATGATCCAAGAGATCAGACACAATTTGTCTTACTTCGCTGCCGCTGGAGGCCAATTTGTGAAACTTGATCGGCTCTGCAACAATATCGCGGACACGCATCCGTGCATTGAGCGATGAAAACGGATCCTGAAAGATCATTTGCATTTGCCGCCGCATGGCGAGCACTTGCCGAGGGTTCTTGAGGGATGTCAGCTCTGTGTCGCCAAACATTATGGAGCCGCCACTGGCTGTATAGAGACCCGTGATCAGCCGAGCGATGGTTGACTTGCCCGAACCGGACTCGCCGACAAGACCGAAAGTCTCGCCTTCCTGGATATCAAAACTGACTTTTTTCACAGCGTGAAAATACTCGCGCCGTGAGGCAAAGATTGAACCCTTGGTCTCAAACTTCATCTGGAGGTCATTGACCTTGAGCAGTGGGCCGCTGATCTTCGCATAATCGCGCGACTGGCCCAGCCAGTGAGTTGAGATGTCGATGTTTCTTGTCGGTTTTTCGCTAGCTTCGATGTAGTTGACGGAGGGAAAGCGTTCGACACGAATGTCCGGGCGTGGAACCGCCGAGATCAGGCTTTTTGTGTATTCGTGAGTTGGCGCACCCAGCACCTGTGCCGTCTCGCCGTATTCGACAAGCTTGCCGTGATACATCACGGCCACATGATCGGTGATTTCTGCAATCACGCCCATGTCGTGGGTAATGACCAGCATCGCGACGTTGCGCTCTGTGCAGAGCTTCTTCATCAGCTCCAGAATTTGCGCCTGAATAGACACATCGAGCGCTGTTGTTGGCTCATCTGCAATCACCAGCTCAGGTTCGGCGCAAAGGGCCAGAGCGATCACCACTCGTTGGCGCATGCCACCAGAAAACTGATGCGGATACTGCTTGATACGTGCTTCTGGATCAGGAATGCCAACCGAATCCAGCAGCTCCACGGCGCGTTTCTGCGCCTCCCTGGAAGACAGCGGCAGATGGGTGACGATTGTCTCCACCAGCTGGGATTCAATGGTCTGGAGCGGGTCTAGAGATGTCAACGGATCTTGGAAGATCATTCCAATCTTGCGGCCGCGCAATTTGCGTTTGTCCGCTTCCGAAAGGGTGTTGATCGTTTGTCCGTGCAGACGCACTTCGCCGCTGGCAATAAAGCCCGGCTCTTGCAGCAAGCCAATGACCGCATTGCCTACAGTTGATTTCCCAGCACCAGATTCGCCAACAACACCAAGGATCTTGCCCGCTTCCAGCGTCAGGTTCACGCCGTCAACTGCGGTGAAGGTTGACTTTCGGCTTGGGAAGTCAACCCTGAGATCTTGAATTTCAAGTACGCTCATCTCGGGCCTCATCGCAGTTTCGGGTTCAGGGCATCGCGCAGCCAGTCGCCAAGAAGATTGACGCAAAGGACGAGCAACGCGAGGGCCACACCGGGGAAGATCGCCATCCACCATTCGCCCGAGTAAAGGTAGTCATTGCCAACAGAGATCAAGGTGCCAAGGGACGGTTGGGTGATTGGCATGCCGACACCAAGGAACGACAACGTCGCTTCTGTCACAATCGCCAGCGCGAGATTGATCGTTGCGATGACCATAACGGGCCCGGTCACATTCGGCAGTATATGGCGGAGCATAATGATCCAGGACGGAATTCCGATCACTCGTGCGGCTTGAACATATTCCTTGTTCTTCTCCACCATGGTCGACCCGCGAACCGTGCGGGCATATTGCACCCAGAACGATAGCGACAGAGAGAAAATCAGGATCCAAAAGGAAAAGACTTCGCGGTCAAGAGAGCCGAACAGCCCACGGGCGGCCCCATCGATCAGCAAGGCAATCAGGATTGCAGGAAACGTCAGTTGGACATCGGCAACTCGCATGATGAGCGCATCGATCCGCCCGCCCATGTAGCCCGCGATAAGTCCCAGGCCGATGCCAACGAGCGCCGCAAAGATCACCGAACAAAATCCAACGATGAGTGAAATTCGCATACCGTAGAAAATAGCCGACAAGATATCGCGCCCTTGATCATCGGTGCCCAGAAGAAAAGCCGGGTCGGCGCCCTCAATCCATGCGGGCGGCATGTAGGAATTCATCACATCGAGCGAGGCGAGATCGAATGGATCATGCGGGGCGATCCAGGGGGACAAAAAGGCGAGCAGAAACAGGATAAGGGTCCCTGCCGCGGCCATGATGGTGACCTTAGAGCGCAGGAACGCATGAAAGATGTCACTGTCCAGAAGACGCTCCATCGTACTCGGCGCTTTCTTGGAAGCAGGTGTCTCTGACGTTTCGGTCATCAAGGCTCTCCGCTTATCTAGCGTCCGACCCGAAGGCGTGGATCGATGAAGAAGTAAAGAATATCAACGCAGAAGTTGATGGCGACAAAGAGAAATGCGGTCAGCATCAAATAGGCTGCCATGATCGGTATATCGACTTCCTGAACCGCTTGCAGGAACATCAAACCCATTCCGGGCCACTGAAAGACGGTTTCTGTAATGGTCGCAAAGGCGATGATTGAGCCGAGTTGTAGACCGGTAATGGTCACAACGGGAACCAGCGTGTTCTTCAGGGCATGCCGGAAATGTACGATCCGGTCGGGCAATCCACGCGCGCGCGCAAATTTGATGTAGTCGGTGCGAATGACTTCCAGCATTTCGGCGCGGATCAGACGCATGATCAATGTCATTTGATAAAGACCAAGTGTGATTGACGGTAGGACAAGAGCCTTGAGGCCACTGACTGTCAAAAGGCCGGTCGTCCACCAGGAGCCGATTTGAACGACATCCCCGCGCCCGAAGCTTGGCAGCCATTGCAGAGTTACCGAAAATAGAAAGATCAAGAGAATGCCGATGAAAAATGTCGGCAGGGAAATGCCTATGAGGGATAGGGACAGAAACAGTTTGGAAATCGCCGACTCACGGTTCAAGCCGGCATAAATGCCCATCGGAACGCCAACAGCGAGCGCGAAAATTGCGGACATGAAACTGAGTTCCAGCGTTGCTGGAATACGTCTCGCGAAGAGGTCTGAAACGGGTTGCTTGAACTGGTAGGAAGTTCCGAAATCGAGCTGTACCGCGTTGGAAATGAAGCGCCAGAACTGGACCGGCATAGGATCGTTCAGGCCGAGGCGTTCACGCAGCGCCTCACGATCCGCAATGGATGTATCAACGCCGACCATCTGGTTCACCGGATCGCCAACAAAACGAAATAAGGTGAACGATAGAAGGGCCACGACCAGCATGACAATCATCGCCTGTAAGAGACGACGTATCGTAAATCCAAGCATATCAGCTCTTTGTGTTTGAATGAGAAAGTCCCCGGTCTTAGCCGGGGACTTCAGGAGTGCTCTTAGTTCTTCGTAACGAAGCGGAACAAGAATTGGTTGTCTGCGCGTTGTACGACATCAACCTTGTTCGAAACGCCCCATGCCAGACCCTGCTGGTGAAGCGGGATTGATCCGACTTCCTCATGGACGATGGTAAAGGCTTCCGCGATCAGCGCATCGCGCTTTTCTGGATCATTTTCAACCAGAACCTCTGCCATCAACGCATCAACCTTCTCGTTGCAATAACCACCGAGGTTGAAGGCACCGCCGTTGCCCTTTTCATCGCGGCAAGCCAGCATGTTCGCGAGAACGTTCCAGCTGTCGAAAGAGCTCGGAGTCCAGCCAAGAAGGTAGAATGATGTGTCGTATCCATTGGACGCCAAAACCTTGGCGAAATACTTGGCTTTTGGCTGCGCGTTCAGATCAACCTTGATGCCAACACGAGCAAGCATCGAGGCGACGGCCTGACAGATCGCTTCGTCATTGACATAGCGGTCATTCGGGCAGTCCATTCCGACAGAAAAACCGTCTTCATAGCCGGCTTCTTTGAGAAGCGCCTTGGACGCATCTGGATCATAGGGATGGCGCTTGAATTCATCGGAGCGCGAGTAAAGGAAAGGCGAGATCATCAAAGCGGATGGCTCCGCCAGATTGCGCATAATCTTTTTCACGATGCCTTCAATGTCGATCGCTTGATAGACGGCTTTACGAACCCGAACATCCTGGAAAGGATTCTTGCCCTTAACGTCCGAATACAGAAGTTCAGGACGCATCTGATCCATGCCAAGGAAAATTGTTCGAAGCTCCGGACCAGTCAAGGCTGATGTGTCGGGGTTGCTCTCGACGCGTTTGATGTCCTGAACCGGGATTGGATAGACGAGATCCAGTTCACCGGACAACAGAGCAGCGACGCGGGTCGCATCGGACCCAATCGGCGTAAACTCAACTGTGTCGAGGTTATGTGTTGCCGTATCCCACCAGTCATCATTCTTGGTGTAGGTGGTCTTCACGCCGACTTCGTGACTTTCAAGTTTGAAAGGACCTGTGCCATTCGCATGAAGCGCGGCGTAGTTCGGTGTGGTATCTGAGGCTGATGTAACCGAGACCGCATCGTGCTCTTCGGTCCAATCCTTGTCCATGATGTACCAGGTGTCCCACTCGTAGTGGAGGATCGGGTTTGGACCGGGAAGGACAAAGTCGACGGTGTAATCATCAACGACTTCGACTGTAGTCTTTGGATCAATGCGTGTCTTCAGATCTGAGCCTTCAGAACGTACACGGTTTGCGGAAAACACAACGTCTTCTGCGGTAAAGTCATTACCGTTGTGGAATTTCACGCCCTTGCGCAAATGAAAGCGCCAACGGTTCGGTTCAACCACTTCCCAGCTCTCGGCCAGAGCGGGTTCGATCTCCAACTCGCCATTGCGCCGGGTCAGACCCTCGTAGACATTGCCAAGCGAACTCAGTGTGAAGGTTTCATTCAAGCTGTAGGGATCGACCTGGTTCAAGGTGCCCTGAAATGCAAATTTCAGCGTTTCCGCTGAGCTGGGGGTCGTCGCAAATGCCCCGAGCATGACGGCTGACGCCAGTGCCAAACATGTTTTTTTCATAGTCCCCTCAGAAGGTTATTGTGAAATTATGGACCCTGTCCGTTAGTGGCAAGATCTTCTCAATAGCAACCTTTGATAAGTTGTTCGATGCCATCACTCCAAACCAGAATGAGCTGGAATTCAAGCTAATTTGGAACAAAGCCCCGCAATAAACTGATCGCACTTGGCGAGCTCTGCAATTTCGATGAATTCATCCGGCTTGTGGGCCTGATCAATAGATCCCGGTCCACAGATCACGGTGGATAAGCCGCGCTCCTGGAACTGTCCGCCTTCAGTGGCAAACACAACAAGATGCGTTCCATTGTCTCCAGTAAGGCTGCGGACGAGGTTTTCCGCATCGCCATTTTCCTCAGGCGCTAATCCCGGCACATTCGCCATTTCGCGAATGGTGACAGCGCAGTTCGGCGAAATGGCCTTCATTGGAGGCAGAATTTCTTTCTCAATGTAGTCTTTGTAGCGCGCAACCCACTCCCGGCCGACGTCACCGGGAACGGTGCGAATATCCGTTTCGAATATGCACTCCGATGCGGTGATATTGTGAGCCGCACCGCCGTGGATGACACCGCAATGCAAGGTGGTGTAGGGCGGGTCGAAACCATTTTCGGGGTCACATGTCTCGCGGTTCTTCTGCGTCTGCGCATCGATCCATGAAATCAGCTTTGCTGCAACAGAGATCGCAGATACGCCCCTGTGGAGCTGGCTTGAATGAACTGCGTGTCCAGTCACTTCCGTAACGATGAAAGTAATGCCCTTGTGCCCGGTGACGACTTTCATCTTAGAAGGTTCACCTACGACAACAGCACGAGGCTTGGGGCCGTTTTTCAGCATCCGTTCAATCATTGGCGGCGCGCCAAGGCAGCCAACTTCTTCGTCATAGGAA
>JABXHV010000011.1 GCA_013373445.1 Paracoccaceae bacterium
AGGAGCGGCATCAAACCGCGGCAGGTCCAGTTCAGCGCGCCGCGCATCCCGTTCCATATTGAATGGAATATTTGGGGATGGAATTCAATCTTTGACCGTTTGGCATAGGACCACTGCCCACCTAGCGCACGCTGCGTCAGCTGGATCCAGAACTCCCCGACCGGATCGGGAAAAAGCGTCGCTGCGCTCAGTAGGCTTCGCGGTAGAGCCTCAGAGCGTCCTGTTCGGTCACCTCGACGGGATTGTTTACCAAGAGGCGTGTCTGCAACATCGCGTCGCGCGCCAGCATCGGCAGGTCATCCTCAGGAACTTCCACATCGCGCAATCGCAGGGGCGCGCCGGACCGGTCCATGAGATTCTGCATGAACGCCACAAAATTGGCGGAACGGTCCTGCACACCCTCATCCGAGGGGCCGAGGACCACATCCGCCAGTTCGGCATAGAGCGGCGCGGCCGTCGTCATGTTAAAGCGCAGCACCGGACCCAGCATGAGCGCGTTGGTCAGGCCGTGCGGCAGGTGGTAGTGCCCGCCCAGCGGATAAGCCAGCGCGTGCACCGCCGCGACCGGACTGTTGGAGAACGCCTGCCCTGCGAGGTTTGACCCCAGCAGCATGGCCTCGCGCGCGGCGCGGTCATTCCCGTTTTTGCAGGCAGCCAGCAGGTTGGCAGACATCAGCCGCAGGGCCTCGCGCCCGAAGAAATCCGACAGGGGATTTTTGCGGTGCTGGCTGGTAAACGCCTCGATCGCGTGGACCATCGCGTCAATCCCCGTGGCCGCCGTCTGGGTCTGCGGCAATCCGACCGTGAGTGCTGCATCCAGTAGCACGCGGTCCGCATAGAGCTGTCGGGACACGATACCCATCTTGGTGGTCTCGCCAGTCGTGAGAATGGTAATGTTGGTCACCTCGGAGCCGGTGCCTGCGGTGGTCGGTACCTGCACCAGCGGGGTGCGGTGACCGCGCACGTTGCCAATACCGTACATCTCGGACAGCGGCTGGTCGGTTCCCAGCAAAAGCGCCGTGATCTTGGCGATGTCCATCGACGACCCCCCGCCGAGACCCAGCACGATGTCGGACCCCGCGTCCTTGCCCTGCGCGACACAGGCGGCCACCACGGCCTCGGGCGGATCGGCCACGACGTCGTCGAAAACCGTGACCGAAAATCCCTCCGCTTCGAGGGACCCTATCGCGGGGGCAAGCAGTCCGTTTTCATGCAGGAATCGGTCGGTCACGATCAGCACGTTGCGCTCGGTGAACCACTCCCCCAGTAGAACGCCAATCCGCGCGGCCCCTCCCCACTCCATAAGCATGGATCCGGGTGTGTCGAAGGAAAAGGGCGCGATGGTCTGGGTCATGGGTCTGTCCTTGGTCGGTAAGTCTTGATGTGAAGCTCAACCGGTGCGGCGGTCGCTTGTACCGCCTGATTGCTTTCTCACCGGTCTACTCTCGTCGCTGGGCCTGCTCAGCCCTGCCGCTTGGGCGTTTCATTGGCGCGATTCATCACGAAGGGCAAAATCGCGAACAAGCAAAGCACGATCAGAAGGACCACCGAGATTGGCCGTTCGAAGAAGATCGTCAGGTCGCCACGTCCGAGTTGCCAAGTGCGCAGAAGGTTCCCCTCCATCATCCGGCCCAGCAAGAGACCGATGACCATGGCCACCACAGGGTAGTTGAAGTGCTTCATGACGAGGCCAAGCAATGCCCCCGCGGCCAAGGTGATCGGCCCGACCATGTTCTGCGACAACGCATAGGACCCCAGCACAGTCAGCACCGTGATGACCGGCAGCAGGTAGCGCAGCGGCACCTTCACAATCGTGACGGCGATACGCAGGAACAGCAGCCCCAAGCCGGCCAACAGGATCGCCTGTACAAGGTTGCCGCCGATGATCGCATAGACGACGTCCTTGTTGTCGGAGACGAAGCGGGGCCCTCCGGTCACGTTGTGCATCGCGAAGGCGCCCAGCATGATCGCCGTTCCCGCGCCCCCCGGAATGCCCAAGGCCAGCAGTGCGACCATCGACCCACCTTCGGAGGACGAATTTGCGGATTCGGCCGCGATAACCCCTTCGGGATTACCCTCGCCGAAACTATCGCCGGTCTTGGACCGCGACTTGGCAAAAGAATAGCTGACCAAGTTCGCCACCGTGGATCCGACGCCCGGAACCGATCCGACAGCCGCACCGATAAGACCCCCGCGCGCAATAAGGTACCAATACTTGAAAGCGCCAGTAAAGCCCTTGGCGATGAGCGACAGCTTCACCTGCCGTGCTGACGCGTCAGTGACGATGTAGTCGCTCTTGACCAGAGCAAAAATCTCGGAGGCGGCGAAAAGGCCGATGATCGCGGCGGTCACGGCAATACCGTCAAGCATGTACATCGATCCGGCCGTTCCCCGCATAATGCCGGAAGAGCTCATTCCCATGGTGCCCAGCATCAGGCCGAGTGCGCCCGCCAAGACACCGCGCCAGAAGAACTTTCCCGAAAGAGCTGCGATCAGGAACAGCCCCGCAACGGCGACCAGAAAGAGTTCGGGGGCGCCAAGTTTCAGCACCAGCCGCGAGATTGGTTCGAGCAGAATGAAAAGCAGGGCGTAACCGATGATTGTGCCCATCGTAGAGGCGGCCAGAGCCAGCCCGAGTGCCTCGTTGTGTCGCCCCTTGCGTGCCATCGGATAGCCGTCGAAACAGGTGGCAATTGCCGCCGTGGTGCCCGGTACGTTCATCAAAATGGCGGGCACCGAGCCGCCGAAACCCCCGCCGGTAAAGATCGCTGTCAGGAACAAGATCGCGGACAGGAAGTCCATATTCAGCGTGAAAGGCAGAAAGACCGCCATCGCGATGGGCACCGAAAGCCCCGGCAACACGCCAAAGGTCAGCCCGATCAGCAGCCCCAAGGGCACCACAAGCCACGCCATCGGGTTCGCGGAAAGCAGGGTTATTGCGTCGCCCGCAGCGGCAAGATCAATCATCGGGTGGGTCCCTTCAAAGGAATGTCGTGGGGATAGGGATCGAAAGGATCAGCTCGATGGCCCAGACCGGCAGCAGACCGGCCAGCAGGGAAAACGGCAGAATAATCCGCCAGTCTCGCGCCCCTTGAAGCATCATGCAGATCGCCACATAGGTGACGGTCGCCACGTCAAAGCCGATAAATGGCACCGACAGGACGTAGACGGCCAGCAGGATCGCGGACAGGGGCGTTCCCCATTTCTCGCGAAAGCTGTTTGGAGGGGGCAGATTTTCCAGCGGATCATCGGAAGGCTCGGCTGAGGTGCCTGTGACCATCCGCGACACCTGTTTGATTATAAGGGCGGCGATGACCACCAGCGCCAGCACGGCAGCCGGTCCGATCAGCAGCAGGTTCTCGGCCTTGGCCTGAGCGCTCCAAGCGTCTGTGACGTACCATATTGCGTAGCCTGCAAACCCCGCGAGAAGCAATAGGTGCCCCGCCGCGCCGCTCAGGTGTTTCATGACGTACTGCATCCCGCTCTCCTCCGCTCGGGCCTAAAAGGACCGGATCCACAGGGTGAATCCGGCCCGTCCGGTTTACTCCAAGGCGCCGATATTCTCGGAAAATGCCTCAAAGCTTTTCTGCAGCGATTCCGCCGTCGCTTCGGGTCCCATCCATTCTCCTCCGATGGCACCCTCTTCGATGAAGGCTTTGTAGTCGTCGCGTTCCAGCATCCGCTTATAGGCCGAGACCAGTGTCTCGTAACGTTCGGGCTGCTCTTCCTTGAAGCTCTCGTGAACAACCAGCGTGCGCAGGTCGGCTGCCAGCAAGGGGATCTCGGCGTCGAATTCGGCCAGCGCCTCGTTGATGTTGGGCGCGTCCCAAAGATCGTCGGGCTCTGCCTTGATTACCGCCAGTGGACGCACGTCTTCCGCGATCACGGTGGATCCCAGCGCCGCGATCACCGAGAAGGTCACCTGATTGCCGGCAAGTGCCGTGCGCATCGGTGCGCCGCCGTCATAGCTGATGTAGTTAATGGCGTCCGGTTCAAGCCCGAGTTCCTGCAACATGATGACCTGCGCAAGGTGTGCGCCATCGCCGTTGATGATCGCCGAGGTCGCCTCGCCGGGATTGTCCTTGATGAACTGGATCAACTCACCCGCCGTCTGGAACGGCTGATCCTTGTTGACCAGGACCACGTAGTAATCCTGCCACTGGCCGTTCACGAAGTGGAACTTGTCCCATTCCACCATGCCCTGACCGCGCAGGATGTTGGAGATGAGGTAGGGGTTCACTGGGCTCACCATCGCGACAGAGCCGTCATCGGGCTGCTGCAGGAAGTAGGTGTGCCCAAGCGCACCGCTGCCGCCGGGCCGGTTGGTCACAGTGACGGGAACGCCCAACTCCTCGGGAAGGAACTGGCTGATCGACCGCGCCATCCGGTCCACCGATCCGCCCGGATTAAAGGGTACTATGATCTCGAGCCGACCGGGCCCGTAGGCGTCCTGCGCCATAAGACCGGTTGCCGAGACGGCCAGTGCGGCCAGTGCGGCCATGCCGCTGAGAAGGGCCCTGCGCCCGAATTTGAAAATCATGCTTTTTTCCTCCCTGGATTGATAGATGCACCCCCTGCGTCTTGTGGAGCCTGAGGCAAATCTGAAGGATAACCTACATATCGTATACAATAACGCAAGATATTTTTAGTTTACCCCATTTCAACTGCCGTATTGCATACAATATGCATATAGTTTAATTTTTCCTCAGGTGGCGTGGAAAACTACGTCGACTGGAGGATTATTGATGCCCGCAACAAGCAAGAATAAGGCCGCAGCCCTCCCGAAACGTCGGGAAACCGCGGCATCAAGGGTCTACGAGACGCTGCGAGACGAGATTTCGGGCGGACGGTTCCGTGTGGGTGACAGGTTGACCGAGGGCGCGCTGGCCGAAGAGATGACCGTGTCCCGGACCCCCGTGCGCGAAGCGCTGCGGCGCTTGGAGTCGGAGGGGTTTGTCACAATCTCCCCCCACGCGGGTGCTTTGGTAAAAGGATGGTCGGCCCAGGACGCCCGCGACGTTTTCGAGACCCGCGCCATCATCGAGGCCGCTGCGGCGGGCCGTGCGGCGCGGAACGCTACGGCGTCGGACGTTCAGGCCCTAGACGACCTCGCCCGCCGGATGGAAGCCGCCGCGGGCGGGCCGCTGCAGGATGTGGCCGGATACTCCGAGATGAACCGAGACTTTCACGCGCGCATCCTGCATCTCTCCGGCAATCGCCGGATCGAGGGCATCGCACTCAACCTGATGGATCTGGGCTTTCTGGTCCGGTCCTACCGGTTGTTCGGTCAGGAAGACGTGGACCGTTCGCTTTCCGATCACCGCCAGCTCGTGACCGCGATTCGCGACGGCGAGGCCGACTGGGCTGCTGCCGTAATGCGGGCACATATTCTGGCCGCCGCGCGCATTTTCAAGGGGACACACGATGTCCCAGAGCCCACGGGGCAATCCCCGCTCAAAAAAGAATCAGACAAGGAAAACATCACATGACACGACCAAGCCTACGCAAGGCGCTGGAGGCGGGCCAGTTCGTCACCGCCCCCGGCATCCACGATATGATATCGGCAGTGATCGCGAACAAGGTCGGCTTCGACTTCGTCTATTCCTCCGGTTACTGGGGCACGGCCTCTGTCGAGGGGTTGCCGGATGCGGGCATCACCACCTACACCGAGATGTTGCAGCGTCTGAAGGCCCTCTCGCGAACCTGCGACGCCGGTATCATCGCTGATGCGGACACAGGTTTTGGCGGGTTGCTGAACGTGGCTCATACCGTGCGGGGCTATGTGTCCGCCGGAGCGACTGGCATCCAGATGGAGGATCAGAGCTTTCCCAAGAAATGCGGCCACACGCCCAACAAGCAGGTGATTCCCTCCGCCGAGATGGAGCAAAAGATCAAAGTTGCCTGCGATGCGCGCGACGGTGCCGACACCCTGATCATCGCCCGCACCGACGCCAAGGCCATGGAAGGCTTCGACGCAGCCGTCGAGCGCCTGCTGCGTTATCGCGACGCGGGCGCCGACGTGGTATTCCTTGAGGCACTGGATACAGAAGACGAGATGCGCGCCGCCTGCGCCCGCATCGACGCGCCGATGATGGCGAACATGGCGGACGGAGGGCGCACACCGATCCTGCCCGCCAGCACGCTGAAGGAGATCGGCTATTCGATGGCGATCTTCCCCGCCATTACAGGTCTGGCCGCTGCCGCAGCGGTTGAGACGGCTCTGAACACACTCAAGACCACCGGCACCTCGCAATCGCCGGACGTGCCCCTCTTCGACTTTGAAGAGTTCAACACGCTTATCGGCTTCCCCGAGGTCTGGGAGTTCGAGAAGAAATGGGCCGACTTGCCGGAAGCGGCGGAGTAGCGGCCAAAAGCCCGAAGCCCCTTCCGGCCCGCCTAGCGCGCCGGAAGGGTAGAAGGGGCTTTTCCCAATTTAGCAGACAGATACGGGGGTCACGCTGACCCCATCGGGAGGAATGGAACGCGATGTCAGGTAAGACGCTTTACGACAAAATCTGGGACAGCCACGTGGTGCACGACTTTGGCGAGGGCGAGGCGCTGGTTTATGTCGACCGCCACCTTGTACACGAGGTTTCGACGCCTCAATCCTTTGCCTATCTTGACAGCACCGGTCTGCCGCTGCGCCGCCCCGAGTTGCAACTCGCTGTCGCCGACCACGCCGTCCCGACAAAGGATCGCGACAAGACGATAAAAAGCGAACTTGCCCGCAATCAGGTCGCCCGTCTTAAGGAAAATGTTGCAAAACACAATGTGCCCTACCTTGCGCTTGAGGGTAACGGGCACGGCATCGTCCATGTGATCGGACCCGAAACTGGTTTTACCCTGCCCGGATCCGTTCTTGTCTGCGGAGACAGCCACACCTCTACCCACGGTGCCTTTGGCTGCCTTGCTTTCGGGATCGGGGCGTCGGAATGCGGCGCCGTCTTTGCCACGCAGGCGCTGCGCCAAACCAAGCAAAATACAATGCGGGTCACACTAACCGGCGGACTGCCCGAGGGGGTCACGGTCAAGGATGTAATCCTCGCCCTGATTGCGCAGATCGGCACCGGTGGTGGCGTCGGGTATGCCATCGAGTTTGCCGGCGACACCACCCGCGCGCTGTCGATGGAAGCGCGGATGACGCTGTGCAACATGGCCATTGAAGCCGGCAGCCGCGTGGGCATGGTCGCCCCCGATGAAACCACCTTTGCCTATCTCGAAGGTCGGCCCCTCGCCCCTACCGGCGCGGACTGGGACGCGGCTCTGAGCCACTGGAAGAACCTTCCCTCGGACGATGACGCTATCTTCGACAAGGAGGTAACCTTCGACACGTCTATACTGGAGCCACAGGTGTCTTGGGGCACGACCCCAGAGCAGACCGGTTCCGTGACTGGATCGGTGCCCGACCCCGATGCCATGACCGAGCCCGGACGGGCCGAGCGCGCCCGCAAGAGCCTTGCTTACATGGGGCTCACTGCGGGTCAGAAATTCGCTGATATTTCGGTGGATCGGGTTTTCATCGGATCCTGCACCAACGGGCGGCTTGAAGACCTGCGCTCTGCGGCGTCGGTCCTGCAGGGACACCGCGTCGCCGACGCCGTGACCGCCATTGCCGTTCCGGGGTCTGCGGCCGTCCGCGCCGCCGCCGAGGCCGAGGGCCTGCACGAGGTGTTCCTCTCTGCCGGCTTCGAATGGCGTGAGGCGGGGTGCTCCATGTGTGTGGGCATGAACGGCGACTCGCTTGAGCCGGGCGAACGCTGCGCTTCCACCTCCAACCGCAACTTCGAAGGACGGCAGGGAATCGGCGGACGCACACATCTTGTTTCGCCGCAAATGGCCGCCGCCGCCGCCGTGACCGGTCGCCTGACAGACGTAAGGGAGCTTTTGAAATGAACCCGCTTCGTACCCTCTGCAGCACCGCAGCACCCGTCCTGCAAAACGCGATCGACACCGATGTCATCTTTCCCGCACGCTTTCTGTTGCTGATGGACCGCGACGGGCTTGGCAAACATGCCTTTGCCGATTGGCGGGGCACGGATTTTCCGCTCGACACCGCTCCTTGGAAGGGCTCCGAGATCCTTGTCGTGGGCGAAAACTTCGGCACCGGCTCTTCGCGAGAGCAGGCCGTCTGGTGCCTTGCGGATCTGGGTATCCGCTGCGTTATCGGGCGCAGCTTCGGCGAAATCTTCTTTTCCAACTGCTTCAAGAGCGGGGTCCTACCGATCCGCTTGGCAGAGGGCGAGATCACGCAGGTCGAGGCGGTGGCGCAGGCGGGCAAGAAGATCGAGATCGACGTCGCCACCCAAGAAATCCGCCTGCCGGACGGCGTCACCCTCTCGTTCGATCTGGACGCCCACCGCAAGCGGATGCTTCTGGAAGGGCTGGACGACATCGGCCTTGTTCTGGAAGACCACGCAGCCGAAATCACACAATTCGAAAAAAACCGCCCCAACTGGCTCAACCTGACCCGTGACAGGTTCGACGCGCTCACGGGTCGATGACCTGAACGAGCGGGCTCAACGATGCCCTGCCCGAAGGCAGAAAATTTTTTACCGCCTGAACGCGGTTCCAACTTATCCCGAAAGGACTGACCCATGCCCGATCCCAAACTCCGCCAAGCCATCAAGAACGGCGAATTCATCCTCGCACCCGGCGTCTTCGAGGCGATTTCTGCCCTGCTTGCCGACCGTGAAGGGTTCGAGGCGCTCTACGTGACCGGTTACGGTACAGTGGCGTCCGCGCTCGGCCTGCCGGATGCCGGCCTTGCCACCTATTCCGACATGCTCGGACGGATTGCCACGATCTGCGAACGCACTACGACGCCGGTGATTGCGGATGCGGATACCGGATATGGCGGGCTTCTTAACGTCGCTCATACCGTGCGCGGTTACGAGGATGCGGGCGTGAGCGCGATCCAAATTGAAGATCAGGAATTTCCCAAGAAATGTGGTCACACGCCGAACCGCCGCGTTGTTCCGCTTGAAGATATGCTTCGCAAGATCGAAGTTGCCGCCGATGCGCGCCGCAGCGACGACTTTCTTATCGTTGCGCGTACCGACAGCCGGACCGGCCTTGGACTCGACGAGGCGATTGCGCGCGGCAAGGCCTTTGCCAAAGCGGGTGCCGACGTGATCTTCGTCGAAAGCCCCGAGACGGAAGACGAAATGAAGCGCATCGGCGAGGTGATCGACGCGCCGCTCTTTGCCAACATGGTGAACGGGGGCCGGACACCCATGCTCTCGGCTGACCGGCTGAAAGAGCTCGGCTTTTCCATCGGCATCCACCCGGGACTGGGCTTTCTGGCCATGGGTGCGGCACTTCAGAAAGCCTACGCGGATCTACGGGCGCACGGCGAAACATCCGCGGACATCGATCTTTACAATTTCGGAAAGTTCAACGAGCTCGTCGGCTTTCAGGAAGTCTGGGATTTCGAGAAGAAGTACGCTCAAATCTGAGAGGCTGTCGTTGTCAGCGGCATGGCCAAGCGAACTGTCGCGAACAGCGATCTACCAAACACAAGCGTGGTCAGCAAGTTGGCAATACCCTGAGGATTATTGATCATTCCACGAAAAGTGATTTTGGTGGCAACATATGCTATTCAAGAGGAGCAAGTTGTTTATCTTAAAGGGAAGGTGGTTGCTGCAAAAGTGATGACTTTTGGAAACCAACCCCTCAAATTATTTGCGCGCTTCCAGCCATTCGCTCTCATGCTCTTGCGAAAGAGCGTGCGTCTTAAAGAATCCGTTGGAGCGCTCCGTCTTTGTCCACCCACAATGGGGGCAGGTGATGTCCTCGGATTCCTTTGTTCCCGGCATTTTTCCACCCATCTCGCTCACAGAGAACGGCCGATGACATTGATGGCATTCATCTATCCGCATTTTCTTTCCTTCGTTGGTGGCGCAGGCAGTATGACTGCGTTTCAAACTCACTTCAGAACTTAAACCCACTCAACCGGCTTCACCAAGTCGGATTCAGGATTGCGAGGCAATGGGTCAGGGAACTGTGCTGCAAGGAGGTGCGCGGGGCGGATATGTCTCACAAAAGAAGCCACACTCTGTAAGCTGCCTGCTGTCCTGCTGACCGGGCTAAGAACGCCGACCTTTTTGCCGACTTCCTGGGTAACAATACGAATAGGCTCCACCAAGTCCGTGTCGTTCGTGATGACGGCGGCCACGTCAAATTTGTCCTGGAACGCATCACGCACGAGGTGTGAGCCCAAATTGACATCACTGCCTTTCTCTTCAGTTTTCATGATGCGTACAACATCAGGCCATGGGTCAAGCGTAGCTGTTGTCGGCTGGGGCAGAAACACCGGCTTGGCCGATGCATTGCCCACAATGGGAGCATAGGCCTTGTTCACCTGAAAATTGCCAAAGTGAACCTGAATCTCCGGCACGGTTGCGAGGGCATCGAGATAAACTTGCTGGTTACGCGGGCCACGTGGATTCACGCGGGCGGAGACACGGGCAGTGTAATAGTTGACCCCAATAACATCATTTGACGGGTCAAGCACCTGCTCTGCCAGAACCTTGAGATTTATCCATTTATACTCCGGCGCTCTCTTGAGCATTCGATAGTACAAATTGAAACCGTCTATATATATTACTGTTCTCATTTGCTTATTCTATAATGAAAAAGCAAAAGCTGCCTCGGATTTCTCCTCAGCAGCTTTTGAGCCCATGGCACGCCATGGGTTGGTTATGCTGATCATATTGGACGGAATAACAGATTTTGCAACAAAAAAGCAAAAAATGAAATGAATATGGTAATCTGAAATAGGAATCTATTTCAGATTACCATATTTTGTCTGTCTTGTCAAGACTTATAAGGCATTGTTATATATGGCTTTCTAACAACGTAATTGCAGTAGCATATTTTTCAGTTTACAATATGAAACATAATGACTGATGACAACCTCACCTTCTTTGAAAAGCGGCTCCAGAGCGAACTGGAGGATATCGAGCGCCGTATCAAGGAGCTCAATATCGAGAAAGAAGCTCTGGCACGGCAACTCAGCAAGGCACGTGCTGAGCGGGAAGGGCTGCAATTTTCAACGCGCAAAAACAGCATGAATCGTGTGCTTGCTGAAAACAGCGTGATGAAATCACTCCGCGAAAAAAAGGACGCGGTAAGCACGGCGGCTTTGTATCGGAACGCCCGCCTTACGCACTACGACCTCAAGGAAAATACATTTCGGACTTATCTCAACCGAATGAAAGACAAAGGGCTCATCAAGCCCTCACGCCGCTTTCGCGCTCACTGGGTTCTGCCCGACAACACCAAAGGTAAATAGGGTGCATCCCATGCACACCTGCCACGTGGCGAACGCGGGGGGCAGAGCGTCAAGCCCTTGGCGCGGGCGCAGGGAGCGTAGCGACTGAGCCACGGGGGCTTGAAGCGGCGTTAGTCGCTGTGGTATTGCCAACTTGCTGACCACGCTTGTGTTTGGTAGATCGCTGAGATGTTTAAGCGTCTCGATTTTCCGCGCCTTAAGGGCGTCCGTTTTCCCAGTTCGATCATTTCTTATGCGGTTTGGACCTATCATCGGTTCGCGTTG
>JABXHV010000014.1 GCA_013373445.1 Paracoccaceae bacterium
CCTTTACAACACTTCGATGTATCCGGGCGCGCCGCGAGAACGACGAAACAACACATGCACTTCAGCAAAACACCGGAGGGAGACCTTGCGGTGATTTCGGTGCTGGTGGGGTGGAGGCAAGATGTTGCCTTCTACGCTCATCTGTCAAATGCGGTCAGGTGTTACGACGATGCGAATGCGACTTTCACGCCGCGCTGGCGAAAGTAGGCCTGCAGCAGCTTGCGACCGGAGCGGTTGTTCTGGACGAGCCTGGCCGGGTCGAGAACGACCTCTTTCAGCCCTTCGCGCTTCAGCGCCGGCTTGAGAGCTGCAATGTGCAGGTCGAGGTCTTCGTTGTCCGCCTGGAGTGATTCATAAATGCGGCTGGTCGCATCTGCTACGGTCAATTCGCTCACTGGTGCATTCCTGTTGTTGCCTGGCCTGTTGTTGCCTGGCCTGTTGTCGTCAGGTTGGCGGTTATCACATTTTCGGGCCTGATATCAAAGGCCGTTGACGGGTTTCGGCAAGACCGCATCCATTGCGGTCTGGTTTGAGGGCGCGATGTAGCGGAGGAAGCGATTGGCGGCGCAAGGGAAAAGGGGATGGGCGGCAGCGCGGAATTGGTGTAAATAACGTGAGTGAGAGAACCTGTGGTGGTGGTCGCATTGCGGCGATTTTGGTGGCCCCGGGTTGAATTTCTCAATTTATATTTATATAATATTAGATTGCATTAGCAGTGTTGAAGAGGCTGTCATGATTGATATGCAGGCGATGGAAAGTCAGGCGCAGGAAGTCGCAGGGTTCCTCAAGGGACTTGCGAACACCCACCGACTTCTCATTTTGTGCCGTTTGGGCGCCGATGAAAAAAGCGTCACCCAGTTGATTGAAGAAACGGGCATTGCCCAGACCTCGATGTCGCAGCACCTGGCAAAACTGCGCGATGAGGGCATTGTCTCCTACCGCCGCGATCACCGGACGCTCTATTACAAGGTGTCCAATCCGGCGATCCGCGACATCATGGAAGTTCTCTACGATCATTTCTGCGGCAAGATCGACAATGATTAAAACCGTGACACCGATGCAGGCGAGCGAGTGGCTGAACAACGGCAGCGCGCTCCTGATCGATGTTCGCGAACCGAATGAATTTCACGCCCGTCACATTGCGCAGGCCCTGTCCTTGCCGCTGAGCCACGGGGTGAGCTCCTCCACATTACCATCCCTGCCGATTGGCAAGAAGTTGATCATCCAGTGTCGTCACGGATCACGGGGTGCGCGCGCCTGTGCACTTCTGGACGGAAAGGCCGTCAAAGGCGTCGATGTCTACAATCTTGAAGGTGGCATCACCGGTTGGATGGACGCCGGGTTGCCGATCGTCGGATCGGAGACCTCGCGGCCCGGCGGTCTCTCGCTCTCGCAGCAGGTGCAGATGGTGTTTGGCGGGTTGATTGCCCTGATGCTTCTGCTCGCTCTGAGTGGATCTGGCGCCGGCGTCTATGTGGCGCTGTTTTTGGCCCTGGCGATGGTCATGGGCAGCTACACCGGGTTTTGTCCGGTCTCCAGTTTCTTGCGGACGCTGCCCTGGAACCGGTCCAGTAACTGACCGCTCGATGTTTTGGCTGTTTAACCGTGGAATTTTGCTGCGCCGTTTCGGCCAGGCAGGCAAAAAAAAGGCCGCCTATGTGGGGCTGCGGCCTGTTGGTTGATACAAGGTGAGGGCGATGCCGTGTGGGGCAGGGTCCTGACAACCCGGCAGTCGTCAGACTGACCGGCTTTTCTGCCGCATAAGGGGTTGCCTTATTGTTATTGCGCGGACCACCTTCGGTAAGGTGTCGATTTTTCGATCTTGTTGCAGCGCAGTTATTTGGTCGAGTTTTATATAAACTCTCCCTACGGCAATTACGCTTGGTATAGTATCGCTTTTCTTTTCTGGCAACGTAAAGTGGAGTATTTTCTTCACAAAACGCTTGTTAGGGTAAACGTAAGACGGATTGGCTTGCGGGATGTGAAATGTTGCGCCGCAGCAGATCCGGCGGTATTGTCTGGCACCTTCAACAATGGATTTGGAGATGTTGCAGCCTTCCCGTGATTACGCGGCATTGCGCTCCAATTTTGCCTGGAGCCTCCCGCAGACCTACAATATTGCCACCGGAGTTTGTGATGTCTGGGCGACCTGCGCGCCGGACCGTTTGGCGATTCGTCATGTGCATCTGGATGGGCGCCGTGAAGACTGGTCTTTCGGTCAGCTGGCGAAAGTCACCAATCAATTTGCCAATGCGCTTGTTGCCAAAGGTATTCAGCGCGGCGACCGGGTTGCGCTTCTGTTGCCGCAGTGTCCGCAAACGGCCATTGCGCATCTGGCGATCTACAAGGTCGGTGCGATTGCGGTGCCTTTGGCTTCGCTCTTTGGCCTGGATGCCCTGCGCTACCGGCTTGGCGATTCAGGCGCCAGGGCGCTGGTCACCGACGATGCCGGTCTGGAAAAGGTGTCTTCTCTCAGACCCGACTTACCGGGTCTGGAGTTGGTGATTGCCACTGAAACAGGTGATGGCACGAGCGAGCGGTTTGACGATCTGGTTGCCAGGGCAAGCGACCGCTTTGAGGCGGCGGCGACCTCAGTCAATGATCCGGCGCTGATGATTTACACGAGCGGCACAACAGGTCAGCCAAAAGGTGTTCTGCATGGACATCGGGTGTTGCTCGGTCATCTTCCGGGCATCGAGATGTCGCAGAACTTTCTGCCGCAAGACGGGGATTTTCTCTGGACACCGTCCGACTGGGCCTGGGCCGGGGGGCTGCTGAATGCATTGTTTCCGGCGCTGCATCACGGCGTTCCGGTGCTGTCCTATGCCTTTCGCAAGTTTGATCCGGAATTTGCCTTCGCCCTGATGGCCAAGGAGAACGTGCGCAACGCGTTCATTCCGCCTACAGCGCTCAAGATCCTTCGCTCGGTCGAACGGCCTATGGCGCGCTATGATCTGGCACTGCGCAGTGTGGGATCTGCCGGGGAAGCGCTCGGGCGAGAGACCTATGACTGGTTCTTTGATGAATTCGGTTTTGCGGTGAACGAGTTTTATGGCCAGACCGAGTGCAATGCTGTGCTTGGTTCTTGCAAAGCGGCCGGGGTCAGCAGGTCTGGCGCGATTGGCAAGGCCGTGCCCGGCCATGAGGTGGCTATCATCAATGATGAGGGTCAGGTTTTGCCTGCAGGTGCGCTTGGCCAGATCGCCGTGCGGGCTCCCGATCCGGTGATGTTTCTGGAATATTGGGGCCAGCCCGAGGCGACGCGTGACAAGTTTATCGGTGAGTGGATGGTGACCGGTGACCAGGGTGTTCAGGACGACGAGGGTTATGTGTCCTTCGTTGGCCGGGATGATGACGTCATCACGTCTGCCGGCTACCGGATTGGTCCGACGGAGATCGAGGATTGTCTCCTGTCTCATCCGGCCATTGCCCTGTCCGCGGTTGTTGGCAAGCCGGACCCTGTCAGGACCGAGTTGGTAAAGGCCTTTGTGGTGTTGAACGCTGGCGTTCAAGGCGATGACGGATTGAAAGCCGATATCAGCCGCTATGTTCGGGAACGGCTTTCAGCGCATGAATATCCGCGCGAAATCGAGTTTGTGGATGCTCTGCCAATGACAACGACAGGCAAGGTCATCCGCCGGGAGCTGCGCGATCAGGCCCAGACCAAGGTCGACGTGTTGACCGGGGCCTGAGGGGTGTTTTGAGCACATCCTTTGTGGCGGGGTGGGCAGTATGTCCTAGGCGCCCCGACGCAGAAGCTTGCGGGCGATCTCGCGCAATTTCTTTTCCAGTTGGATATCGCAGGCCGTCAGCTTTTGCCGGAGGTTCGGTGCAGCGCCCTTGGCATAAATCAGCGTGGCATAGTCCATCCGGCCGCGCCACAGCGGCTCAATCATTGGATGGCCCGGGACGGCGAGAGAGTCGCCGCCATCCAGCGCCTCGTTGGCAAGGTTGGTCTCAAGGGCGTAAAGACTGAGATGCGCGCCAGGTGAGAATTTTGCATAAGTCTCGTCATAGGCGATCTTCCAGGCAAAGGCGCGATTGCCTTCGGTAAGGACGACCATCATGGCAATGGGCTTGCCGGCAACCGACATGCTGTCGATCCGGACGCCTTTGTGCACAGCCATTGCGGCAATCGCCTGCCGGGAGAACGCGACTGTGTCTTCGTGGCTGGCAAGTGCGCTGGTGTTCTTGCCTTTCCAGCCGGATTTTTCGAGGTCCAGAAAACGCTCGAACTGTTCGGGAACATCGTCACCATAGTGACTTTCAAGAACGAGCGGGCCCTCGTCTTCCAGCCGGCGCTTGAGACGCGAAAGCTCCTTCTTGCGCTTGCCGCGGAAGGCTTCAGCAAATTGCTCTCTTCCGCGCTCGCCGCCGTCATGGGCGGCGCGGCGTGCAGGTGCGGTCTCAAGGCTGGACCAGCCGTCAACGCTTCTAAGCGCAGCTGCGGTTGCAGCATCAAGACGAGCGTAGGGAAACAGTGTTGTCGGGGATTCTCTGTCCAGCGAATTCAGAAAGAGCGTGATCGCTTCGGGCGGCGCCTGCGGTGAGAGCAGCGGCAGGCCGAGGGGTGCATATTCATTGGCGTAGGAGGCGTAAGATGGCACCAGGAGACCGGCCCGGCGTTTTTTGAAGGGCGCTGCAACCAACCAGCGGCCATCGACATCGGTGATGGCATGCACCGTCACTTTGCCATCTTGCATGGCGCGCAGAAAAGGTCTCAGAAAGTCGGGTCCGAAGAACGGATTTGGATCGCAGGCTTCTTTTGAAAGTCGGCGCCACGCGGCTTCAAGGTCCGCATCTGGAGTGGTGTCCAGGGACAAGGGATTGAGCTTGAGGGCCTTCAACTTTGACGTATCTTGCCCTCGTGCAGACTGTGATCGATCAATGTTAGGTGCGTCTCTGGTCAATCTTTCGAGGCTCGCCTGAACGGATTATGGAATAAAAAGAATGTCTGGATACCAAGTCGACTATGGGCCGCAAACGACAGCGCTGCAACCTCAAAGCAAATGGCCAGTGTTGTCGCCCAGGCCGCGCCAATCAGGCCGAACGAAACAACCAAAACAAAGTTGAGCGCGACGTTGACTGCGAAGGTTGCCGCGTAGATCGCCGCGCAGGTCTTTTCCAGTCCGCTCATGTTCAACAGAGCGTCAAGAGGTCCGATGGAGGCGCGGATCAGAATGCCGAGCAGCAGCACAATCAGGATTGGACGACCGCTCGAAAATCCTTCGCCAAAAAGTGCAAGGAACAGTGGCGCGGCAAGTGCAAGCACCACTCCGACGCAAAGAGTTCCTCCAAATGTCCACAGGGTCGCCTGTCGTGCGAAGGCCTGAAGTCCGTCGTGATCGTCTGACTGGATGAATGTCGCAAAGCGATGCGCGGCCGCGGCGCGAACTGCGAAATAGACAAAGTGTGCGATAGCCAGTGTTTTCGAAGCGGCGAAGTAAATGGCGACTTCTTCGGGCGGATGCCAGAAGCTGACCATGATGACATCGGCGCTGGTCAGCAACTGCAGGAAGCCTTCCACCAACAACATGGGCAGCGAAATCAGGACCCAATATTTCCATCGAATTTCGCGCGGACCGGAGTCCAGGTTGGTGCGCAGTCTGCGGCTGAGCGCGACATATTGGTAGAGCGCAACGCAGGCCGTGGCGATGACTGCCACGATTGCAGCCATTGTGGCGGTGACTTGGACGCCTTGCAGCAGAAAGACAAGAATGCCGATCAGGATCAGCAGTGGCCGCCAGATATAGGTCGGCAGCATGGCCAGCGATGACCAGTCGTGACTGCGGGCGATGCCGTCTTGAACAGTCGCAAAAGCAAAGAATGGTAGTGCGCAGAAGGCTGCCAGGAATGGTCCGGTGTAGTAGGGCTCGATCAGGTCGTTGCATGACAGCACAATCGCCGAACCGATGGCAGCAATAATGCAGCCGGCGATAAAGGCGCTCAACCGGCTGGCGTACATGAACCCGCGGATAAGCCCGAAATCATTGGTTTGCCAGTACTGTGGCAAGAACCGAGGCGTTGACGATGAGAATCCCAGACAGGCAAAGAGCCCCAGGACGATAACCCAGGTCCAGACGATCGAGTACAGGCCGTATTCATGCGGTCCCATCCAGCGCGCCAGCAAAATCTGTGACACATAGGCAAGCCCCGCGCCCAAAATGCGCACGGCGAAGGTTTCGAAGGCCATACGCGATGCGCCATTCTTGCCGGCAGCAAGGAGGGACTGAATCCTGGAAATTTGCAGTCGTTGGAGCATTGGGTTCATGCGGTTGGCAGGCGTTGGGGCAAAAGACCATCTAGATATGTCACGAGTTGCTTAAGACTTTGTGGTCGATCGCAAGTTTATGAAAACTTTGAGAGACTTTTGTCTCTGATCGCGTGCGGAGGAGATATCTGAATGCGGGTTTCTGGCAGAAAAACTGCCTCGTGAATACAAATGTTGCTTGACGATCAGGGTATGAACGAATAAGAACAAAGATAGAACAAACTCTTGCCCGAGTCCCTAGCTCTCAAAGCGCACATGAGGTTTCATGACGGTTTTGCCAGAGCTTTTGTTCTAAGGAACCGTTGTCGCCTCATCGGTTCCTGTTTGACTTGGCTCCCGCCTTCGCCGTCAGATCGCGGGAGCCGGTTCTTTTTGACTGTGTCAGTTCGAGGGCAAATCCAAAGCTTCGACATAGAACCATCTGCCGGACTTTTTTCGAAAGCGGCTCAGTTCGCGATGGGTGTTCAAAGTGCCTGCCGAGAGATAGCGCGCCTCAAACAGCACGGTGCCGTCGCGATCGGTTTCTTGCCCCTTTTCGGTTTCGAGTATCTTCAGTCCGGTCCAATGACTGGTCCGCGCCCATTCACTCACCGCGGCGGTGTCGAAGGTTTGCTGGTTCTTTGGCCAGAGTGTCGTCTTCAGATATGGGATGTTTAAAGACGCATAGGCACTGTATCTGGAGCGCATTAGAACTTCCGCCGTTTTCGGAATGGCCGCACCGGTCAAAAACGGTTCGCAGCATTCGGCAAACGGTAGCTCGCTGCCGCAATGGCATTTCAGGGCGCTCATTGGCAGGTCCCGCTTTTCGTTGATCTTTCATCTTCGATAGCGGGACCCGGGCAGTGTGTCTATCTTCAGAAGTTAGGTCGCAGGTACTTTTCGTTGGAGCTCAAAAAGGCTGACCAGATAGCTCAGGAAGAGAACGCCAATGTAAGTCGAATGTTCGAGTAGTTCGGCCCGGTCCCCGACGACAACATCGAAAATCTCAAATCCGATAAAAATCACGATTGAGGCGGCAACGGCCGAGCTGATGGCCCCAAGAACATCGCCGCCGGATTTAACTAAACGCCAGATTGCAACGCCAAAGAGAGCCGCGACGGCGAACTCCACGATTCCGGCGAAAACAAGGGTCGGAACGACGTAAGTCGAGTCAATGTCGAGACGTTCGAAATACATGCCGAATTTCTCGACACGATGGTTTCCGTACCAACGGATCATACCCATATGCTGCTGCGCCAGAAACTTGTCTAACGCATTTAAAAACCAGAATAAAAACCAGAAGGTCAGTGAGACGAGAGAGACCGGATATTGAAAAATACGCATGATGTCACCAATCAGGATCAATTGAAACTTCCCTTTCGGGAGCTTCAATTTATCAAAGGTGACGCTGGTGCCAACAAAAAATTCGCGGATGAAGCTACTTGCGTAAATATTCTACTTTTAGTTGTATATAGGCCTGGTCAGGCTGCTTTGCGCCAGGCTCCCCGACGCACAAACTCAATCAGCTTGGCGGAAGACATGGGCGCTGCAAAGGCGTAGCCCTGCAGGGCGTCGCACTCCAGGTCACGCAGGATGGTCGCGTGTTCCATGGTCTCCACGCCCTCGGCCAGAACCTTGATGCCCAGTGAATGCCCGATGTCGATTATCGAGGTGACGAGGCGCCGCTGGCTTCTGGAGTGGGTGATCGGAGTGATCAGCTGGCGGTCAATCTTCAAGCGATGCGGGCGCAGACTGGTCAGGCTGACAATGGACGCGTAGCCCGTGCCAAAGTCGTCGATCTCGATATCAATGCCCTTTTGGCGAAGGCGTTCGAAATTCTGGGTGATTGTGCTGCACTGCTCATCGAGGAAAATCGATTCAAGCAGTTCAAATGACAGCGTTCCCGGTTCGATGTCGAGACCCTCGAGTGTTTCGAACAAGTTGGCGTCGTTCAATCGGCCTGCCGATACATTGACTGACGATTTGGGAATGTTGATGCCCGCCGATTTCCAGCGTGTGGCTTGCCACAGCGTCTGTTCCAGGATCGTGCGGTCGATCAGAGGCACGACGTTGAGTTCGTCAGCGGTTTTCAAAAAGGCATCGGGGGTCAATATGCCTTCTTCCGGATGGTCCCAGCGTGCAAGAGCTTCGACGCCGATGATCTCAAGCGTTTTGGCGTCAAACTGGGGTTGGAAATACGGCAAGAATTCCTGACGATCCAAGCCGTTCAAAATATCGTCGGCAAGGCGCTTGTTGCGGACGATCTCAGCCTTCAAGGTGTCAGAGAAGAACTCGAAACGGTTGCGGCCATTGCTCTTCGCGCGATAGAGCGCGATGTCTGCGTTGACAAGAAGATTGCGGCCACCATCGGCGATGTTTCGGTCAGCCAGGGCAATCCCGATGCTCGCCCCAAGTCGGCAGCTGTGACCGTCATAAGGCACAGGATTGCGCATTTCCTCGACAATTTTTGCAGCCAGTTTGGACAGTTCTTTTTCGTGGGTTCTGTCCATGATGGCAATGACAAACTCATCGCCGCCGATGCGTGCCACAAAATCATCGTCGCGGGTGTTGGCTTTCAGCACGGTGGCCGCGTGAGACAGCATTGCGTCGCCTGCTGCATGTCCGAGCGTGTCGTTGATCTGTTTGAAACGGTCGAGATCAATGTGGAGCAGCGCGAGCGGCTTGCGGGCCGAATGATGATGCAGCAGATGTTGATCGAGGAACCGTCGGTTGGGCAGATCGGTCAGGCTGTCATGCAGCGAATTGTGCTCCATCTGGGCACGGGCGTTCTCCAATTCGCGGTTCCGGTGCTCTGCGTTCGTCTTCGCATTCAGAAGGTGTGTCTTCAGTTCAATGTCTGTCGACACATCCCAGTTCACACCAACAATGTAGCGTTGGCCGTTGTCTTTCTTGTGAACAGCGCCGATCGCACGGAGCCAGCGTACGGTCCCTTCAGGTGTTTTTACCCGAAACTCCGAGTGGTAGGTGCTGCCGCTTGAAATGGAGCGGTTGAACTCTGCTTCGGCCTTTTTCCGGTCATCAGGATGCAATGCAGTTGTCCAGGCCGCGTACTCAGAGGTGTCGCTGTCTGGTGTCATGCCGTAGAGTTCACGCATGCGCTCGTCCCACGTCAGAACCTGAGTGTCGAGGTTGAGCTCCCAGATGCCGATTTGTGAGGTGTCCAGCGCCAGTTGTAGCCGCTGGGAAAGGCGTTCCATCTCTTCGCGGCGCTGTTTGGATTCCAGAATGAAGACCTGACGCTGATCCAGAAGTCGTCCTGCGACGAAGATTGGTATAAGGACGAGAAGTGCAGCAAGGACGACGATAACGTGGAACATATCGTCGCTGTGGGCCATGGCCTCCCAGCCGCCCTTGGGAATCGCGGCGATGCGCCAACCGCCGGATGGCAGGTTGACCTCATCGAGGACCGGGTCATCCTTGAATACCGTATGTGATCCAAAGAAAATGGTATTGTCTTGAAGATCGGCGTCCATTCCGGCGATTGCGACATCGATTTCCAGTTCCGGATCAAAAAAACCGCTTTCCCGGTAGAGACGTTGGACATCGATAATGGCGGATATCATCCCCCATAGGTTTCTTTCTCCGGCGGCGGTCTCTGTGAACACCGGGAACCGGCCGATGAAACCTCGTCCGCCTGTGAACAAATCTATCGGCCCGGCAAGCACAATTTCTTCGGAACGAACTGCCTTCAGGGCAGCTTCGCGGAGAACCTCCGTGCGGGTGTAGTCGACCCCTAGGACCGCTTCATGTCCTTCGAGCGGATGAACCATTTTTATGACCAGATCTGGTGCTGCGACGAGGACCTTGAGCTGCGACTTCTGTTTGATCAAAGTCTCGGCGATTTGGCCAAATTTGCTCGGTTGTATATCGGGTTCTGCAGCAATCAAGGCTGCGAGCCCGCGCACCAGCTGCAGGTTGCTGTGTACATTGTCTTCGAGAGTTTGGCGCAGTTCATCCAGTTGCTTGGCGACTGTCGCCCGGGCTTTCGCGTAATCTGCGCGCTGGTGATGAACTTCGGCAAACACGGCAGCTGCGAGTGTGATGATAAGGGCAATCCCTCCGATGATCACACTCGGGCGTGATGCAAATTCAGGTTTTTTCAGTTTGGAAAACAAGAACAATGCCATCTCATACCGTAAAATTACGCGATCCCGACGATCTATTTTGGCGGGATCTTGTCTCGAGTAACGCTTATCAATAGCGAAAAAATAAAAATAAATGACTAACGGGGCTTTATGTTTAGCGAGCTGAAGTTACGTTGGGGTTTCAAATCTGTAGCCCACATCTTTGTTGGATGACTGCTTTCATATGACGAAGAGGTAAAATGATCTGGTCAAATTGTGCAATCACAGGATGTTTTGAAGATGAAGTGTAAGACTTGGGTTGCCAGAGTGGATTTCTTTGTCTTAGATCAAGTTTTCAAGAGTATTTCTTCGAGAGGATAAAGCAATGGCTGGGAAGTTCGAACTCTACCAAGACAAGGCAGGGGAGTTCCGTTTCAGACTGAAGGCGGGAAATGGCGAGATCATTCTCGTCAGTGAGGGCTACAAGCAGAAGGCGAGTGCAGAAAACGGTATTGAATCCGTGCGCACAAACGGACCTTTGGATGAGCGTTACGAGCGCAAGGATTCCTCTTCCGGCAAACCGATGTTCAATTTGAAGGCCGCGAACGGCCAGGTGATCGGCACAAGTGAAACTTACAGCAGCCCAAGTGCACGCGACAACGGTATTGAATCGGTGAAGAAGAATGCGCCGGAGGCGTCGCTGGTTGACCAGACTTCCTGATTGCCAGGATTTCAAGTAATCTCAACACAATAGAGGGAGCGCTCGGATAACGTCCGCGCTCCCTTTTTCATGATGTCAGGCGGTCTGAAAACACAAAAACCGACGCCTTTTCAGGTCATCGGTTTGCTGCTCTCTTAAAGAGAGGAATTTGGAGCGGGCGAAGGGATTCGAACCCTCGACCCCAACCTTGGCAAGGTTGTGCTCTACCCCTGAGCTACACCCGCAATATGTGTCCGGAGCAATCCGGAAAAGAAAAGACCGACACCTTTGAAGCTGTCGGCTCTAGCGCCATTCGGCGGAATTTGGAGCGGGCGAAGGGATTCGAACCCTCGACCCCAACCTTGGCAAGGTTGTGCTCTACCCCTGAGCTACACCCGCA
>JABXHV010000117.1 GCA_013373445.1 Paracoccaceae bacterium
CTTTCCTGACCAAGGAATTCCGCGGCGGTGTGATTTGGGAATTCACCCTGTCTGCCTACGATCAATTCTTCTTCAACCGCGGTCTGTTTGGTGACGAACCACCAACGCTGGAATGGACATATATAGGGATCTTCTGGCGGTCCATCTGGCAGGCTGGCCTTGCCACGATCTCCTGCCTTCTGATCGGCTTTCCAACCGCCTGGTTCATCGCGACCCGCGACGCCAAATCCCGCTCTATCTGGCTGTTTCTGGTTACAATTCCCTATTGGGTCAACCTGCTGATCCGCACGGTCTCCATGAAGTTCGTCATCCGCGACACCGGTCCGCTGAACGAACTGTTGCTGACAATTGGCGTCATCAATGAACCTCTCGGGTTGATCAACACCAATTTCGCGGTGCAGCTGGGTCTGTTCTACAGCTACCTGCCCTTCATGGTGCTGCCGATCTACGCCGCCGTCGAGCGCTATGACTTCGCGCTCTCGGAAGCTGCCGCTGATCTTTACGCAGGCGTCTGGACAACCCTCCGCCTAGTCATCCTGCCGGTCGTCAAACCCGGTATTATCGCAGGCTGCATATTGGTCTTCGTACCTTCTCTCGGTGCCTTTCTTGCGCCGGACCTCCTGGGCGGTGCGAAAACCTTCATGATCGGCTCCCTGATTGAAGAACAATTCAAGGGAAGCGCCGGCAACTGGCCCTTCGGCGCGGCTGCTTCGATGATCCTTCTGTCCATCGTTCTGGCAGTTCTGCTGATCTATGCGCGCAACCAAAACAAGGAAGGGGCGAACTGATGGCAGCCAAAACCGATCTGCGCCGCTTTCCCGGCTTCCTGACCATCACCATTTTGTGCCTCGTGGTCCTTTATGCGCCGCTCGTTGTCGTCGCGGTCTATTCCTTCAATTCATCGACATCAATCACCAACTGGGGTGGAGCCTCGCTCACCTGGTACGTTGACGTATTCACCGGGCCCGAGGCGCCCAAGTTCCAGAAAGCTGCCGCAAATTCCCTGATAATTGCCATCACCGCTGCAATCGTTGCCACATGCATCGCGACAGCCGCTTCGGTTGCAATGACACGCGCTGGACGGTTTCGTGGCAAGACAATTGGCTTTGCACTGATCAATCTGCCGCTGATGGTGCCGGAAGTCGTAACAGCTGTTGCAAGCCTCGTGTTCTTCTCGGCCATCGGCTTCACCTCCGGACTGACCACAATTCTCGTCGCTCACATCGTCTTTTGCATTCCCTTCGCCTACCTGCCGATCTCTGCGCGAATGCAAAGCATTCCGGATGTCTATGAGCAAGCCGCAATGGACCTTTACGCGACGCCGGGACAGGCCTTCAAGCTGGTGCTTTTGCCACTGATGACCCCTGGCATCCTGTCGGGTTTCCTGCTCGCCTTTATCATTTCTCTTGATGACTTCCTGATCACCAACTTCGTCAAAGGTGCAGGCATTGAAACCCTGCCAACAGCGATTTTCGGATCGGTCAAGCAAGGCATCAAACCGAATATCATGGCCATTTCCACGCTCATGCTGGGCGTGTCAGTGGTCCTGGTCACCCTGTCCTGGCTGATTGGCCGGGCAGGACAAGTAAAAAAATAAACCAACAGCCTTACCCCTACCGAGTGGAGCACTGCATGAAAAAGAAACTTTTGGCGACCTCCCTGATCTTCTTCGGCCTGACGGCCGGCGCTCAGGCCGAAGGTAAACTCTCGCTTTATCACTGGTTCGAATACATCCCACAGGAACTGCTCGACCAATTTTCCGAAGAGTATGATGTCGAAGTCACCATGGACACCTTCGACAGCAACGAAGCGCTTCTGGCATCCCTGAAAGCTGGCAAACTTGGCAGCTATGACGTTGCTTTCCCAGGCGACTACATGGTCAAGATCCTGGCCAGCGAAGGCATGCTGGATACATTCGAACCATCCGAACTGCCTAACTTCGACAACATCGAAGAAAAATGGCTGGATGTATCCTTCGATCCGGGCCGCAAGAGCTCAATTCCCTATCAGTGGGGTTCGACATCCTATTCGGTCAACCGCGATGTCTATAAAGGGCCAATCGACAGCCTCTCGGTTGTGTTTGATCCGCCTGAAGAACTCAAAGGCAAGATCAACGTTCTGGATACCGCAGGTGAAACCCTCACATTGGCCTCCATTTACCTCGGCATCCCACAATGCACCTCTGATCGCGAACAGCTGAAGGCACTCAGCGCCAAGGTCGTCAGCGCAAAGCAGGACTGGGCTTCCTTCGGTTCCGACGTTGCCAAGGATGTACTGGTTTCAGGTGACGCGGCCGCTGGCATGATCTGGTCCGGTTTTTCTGCCAAGGCCCGTGCTGAAGGCGCCAACATTGAATACGCCTTCCCTAAGGAAGGTTACATCGTGTGGATGGACAATGGTGTGCTTCTGAAGGACGCGCCAAACCGCGACAACGCCCTGAAGTTCCTGAATTTCCTTCTGGAACCTGAAAACGCTGCCGCTGTCACCAACTACGCCCAGTACACCGCAGGTGTTAAAGGCGTTGCAGAGTTCCTTGAGCCAGACGTCAAAAACTCTCCTGAGTCGAACCCACCAGCCGACCAGAAGGGTTACTTCGTCGAAGCTTGTCCGGAAGACGTTCAGGTTCTCTACGACGCTATCTGGACGAACCTCAAGAAGTAACGGAAGGGACGAAAACAGTCATGAAACTCGCGCTATATCAAGGACCTGCCATTGGCGGCGACATCGAAGCGGGCTTTGCCCGAATTGAGATGAACTTGGCCGCAGCAGCCAAAGCCGGAGCGTGCATGACTGTTTTCCCCGAGCTGTTTCTGCCCGGCTACAACAGGCCGGACCTCCACGAAAGCCTCGCCCAACCCTTGGGCGGGGCCTGGAGTGGGCGCCTTGCAGAAATTGCCAAAAAACACCAATGCGGCTTGACGGTCGGTTGGGCGGAGAGCGCAGACGGCGTTGTCTACAATGCAGCCACCTGTGTCGATGAAACCGGCAACCAGCTGGCCCACTTCAGAAAAATTCAACTGTTTGGCCCCATGGAAAAGAAGAGCTTTTCGCCTGGAAGCTCCTATAGCATCTTCGAGTTCCAGGGCCAAAAGGCAGCAATCCTGATCTGCTACGACATCGAATTTCCGCAGCACTGCAACGCCCTCGCAAAAGCAGGCGTGACGCTCATTTTTGTACCAACTGCAAATCCGGCAGGTTTTGAGCATGTCTCGGATGTCCTGGTGCCTGCACGCGCTGCCGAAATGCAATTGACCATCGTCTATGCCAACTACTGCGGTACCGAGGGAGATCTCGCCTATGGCGGGCATTCCATCATCGTTGGCCCGGATGCAGCCGCGCTTGCCAGTGCCGGCACGGGAGAAACCCTCCTGATCACCGATATTTCCCAGATCGATCAAATCTCTGCGGAAAAGCTATCCCAACAAAACGAAGACTACAGAAAGGTAGTGGTTTCCCATGACGCTTGATCTGGACATGAGCACCGACGGAGTTTTGACGGCTGACACCCATCTGATCCAGTCTTTCGCTGACCTGAACGCCCTTAAACAAAATGATGCCCGCACAGTGATTGTCGGTGCCGAAGGATCTGTTGTTCGCGACAGTGAAGGCAATGAACTGATCGACGGAATTGGCGGGCTTTGGTGCGTCAACGCGGGACACCGGCGTAAGGAGATCATAGAGGCAATCCACAATCAGCTGAATGAACTGGACTTCTATTCGACGTTCTACAACTTCACGCATCCGGCCGCAGCAGCACTTGCCGACAAGGTCGCAAGCCTCGCACCAGGACATCTGAACAAGGTCTATTTTGCCAACTCAGGGTCAGTCGCAAACGACACCGCCGTGCGCATGTTGCACCACTACAACAACCGTCTTGGTCGTCCGAACAAGAAAAAAATCCTGAGCCGCGTTGGCGCCTATCACGGCTCGACACACCTTTCGATCGCCATGACCACCCCTGCCTATTCCGATGGTTGGGACAGCGCCAGCGACTTGGTGCACCACCTGAAGAGCCCGCACTACTGGCGCGAAGGCGATGGCATGAGTGAAGCAGAATTCCTCGATGCGCTCGTTGAAGATCTGCGCCTCACCATTGAGCAAATGGGTGCAGAAAACATCGCAGCCTTTATCGCAGAGCCAATCATGGGCGCTGGCGGGGTCATTGTCGCTCCACAAGGGTATCATAAGCGCATGGCCGAAGTCTGCGCGGCCAATGACATCAAGTACATCTCCGATGAAGTTGTGACAGCATTCGGCCGCCTCGGACATTTCTTCGCATCGAAGGACGTTTTCGGCGTTACACCGGACATCATCACCACAGCCAAGGGCCTGACCTCGGGCTATCAGCCAATGTCAGCGACAATCATCTCTGATGAGATCCACGACGTCATCTCCGGTCCAGGCGGCATGTTCCTGCACGGCATGACCTATTCCGGTCACCCGGCAGCAGCTGCGGCTGGTCTTGCAAACATTGCCTTGATGGAACGCGACAAACTGCCAGAGCAAGTCCGCACCACCGGCAAGCTCTTCGAAAATACACTGCGCGGCCTGTCAGATCTTGAAATCGTCGGTGAAGTGCGCGGAAGCCACTTCATGATGGGCATCGAGTTCGTCAAGGACAAGACAACCAAGGCTTCCTTCACGCCCGAGGACAACATTGGCCTCAAGATCGCCCGTGCAGCCCAAGCACGCGGTCTGATAGCCCGTCCTCTTGGCAATATCCTGATCCTCTCGCCAACACTGATATTGACTGAAGCTCAGATCGGTCAGGTCGGTGACATACTCCGCGAAACCATCACGGAAGTCGCCTCGACCATTTAAGGCCAGCCACGTTCAGCCGGAGACTTGAAAACATGTCCTGGCTGAATCCCACATTTCGGTGACAACAGCCATTGATTTGGAATATCCAAATTAATAACAACAAAAACACTAATTTTCCCAATCAATGAAATATGCGACCAAGAAGAAAAGAAACGTTTGACCAGCACCTTTCCTGAGGGATGGCACAGTTTCCGTTTCAGATCTTACAAGTTCGAAGAAGCAAGGACGACGGCATGTCAGTTGAAAAAGTGGAAGTATTGGTTGTTGGCGGCGGGCAAGCCGGACTGGCAATGAGCGAGCATCTTTCCAACGCTGGCGTGACCCACCTGGTGCTTGAACGCAGCCGCATTGCGGAGCGCTGGCGTTCTGAACGTTGGGACTCCCTGGTCGCCAACGGCCCGGCGTGGCATGACCGATTTCCGGGTATGGAGTTCCCCAATGCACACCCGGACGCATTCGTGCCAAAGGAAGACGTTGCCGACTATTTTGTAGCCTATGCCGAAATGATCAAGGCGCCCATTCGCTGCGGCGTGACCGTCACCAGCGTCACGCGAAACGAAGGTCGCCCTGGCTTTCAGGTTGAAACGTCTGAAGGACCCATTGAAGCGGACTACGTTGTCTCGGCAACAGGTGCATTTCAAAAGCCGCTTGTTCCCGCAATTGTTCCTGAAACCCCGCAAGTTACCCAGATGCACTCCACTGCCTATCGGAATCCCGGGCAATTGGCGGATGGCGGCGTTCTCGTCGTGGGCGCGGGATCGTCAGGAGCACAAATTGCGGCAGAGCTTTTGGAAAAAGGCAAGAAAGTCTTCCTCTCGGTTGGGCCTCATGACCGCCCTCCCCGTCGTTACCGCGGCCGCGACTTTGTCTGGTGGCTTGGCGTTTTGGACAAATGGGATGCCGAAGCCACGCCTGGCGTCGAGCACACGACCATTGCCGTCAGCGGTGCGCATGGCGGACATACGGTCGACTTCAGAGAGCTCGCAAACCAGGGCATGACGCTTTTGGGCCGTACCACGTCCTTCGAAAATGGCACCCTGGAATTCGCCGACGATCTGGCGGACAACCTTTCAAATGGCGATGCGAATTACTTGTCAGTGCTGCGCGAAGCCGACGCCTATGTGGATCGGAACGGGCTGGACCTTCCAGAAGAGCCGGAGGCCCACATCATCGGCAAGGCTCCTGAATGTGTGACCAACCCTATTCTCAGCCTCGACCTCGAGAAGGCCGGGATCACAACCATCATTTGGGCAACAGGCTTTGGCGTGGACTACAGCTGGCTCAAGGTTGATGCCCTGACTGAAAAAGGATACCCGCAACACAACCGGGGTGTTTCAACAGAACCGGGCGTCTATTTCCTCGGTCTCCCTTGGCAGACACGTCGCGGTTCGACCTTTATCTGGGGCGTTTGGCATGATGCAAAATATGTTGCAGATCATATCTGCAAGCAGCGCGGCTACCTGACTTATAAAGGCTCTGCGGCCCAACAGCCAAACCCTGCATAAACCAGCGCAGTCGAGTTCAAATTGAACACCTGCCTGAACGACCCTGAAAAAAGTTTCTGAACGGAGAGCCCAATGGCCCACACACGCATCCGCAAGTTCAACACCAAGGACACCTACCCAGAGCAAAACCTGGACAACGATCTGTGCCAGGTGGTTGTCGCAAAAGGCACAACGGTCTTTGTACGCGGACAAATCGGACAAGATCTCGACACTTCAAAAAACGTTGGTGTGGGGGATGTCGAAGCACAGGCAGAGCAAGCCATGCACAACATCAACATGCTGCTGTCCGAAGCGGGTTCGGAGTTGGCTCACATTACGAAAATCACCATCTATCTGATCGATCCACGCTACCGTGAAACGGTCTACCGCGTTGTCGGCAAATGGCTAAAGGGCGTCTTCCCAGTTTCAACCGGCATTGTTGTGTCAGCGCTGGCCCGTCCGGAGTGGTTGGTGGAAATCGACGTCACTGCCGTCATTCCGGAGGATCAAGCATGACATTTTCAATTTCTGCGCGATGCCCCTGGAGCGGGATGATGGGTATGGCCATTTCGTCATCCTCACCGGCTGTCGCAGCCCGGTGCGCTCATGCCCGCGCGGGCGCCGGTGTAGTAGCAAGTCAGAACATTACCGACCCGTCGCTCGGCTCCAAAGGTCTCGACCTGCTCGCCAGTGGGCTTGAGGCAAAAGAAGCGCTTGCAAAATTGCTTGAAGACTATCCGACTGCAGACTGGCGACAGATTGTGGTCCTGGACATGGAAGGTCGTGCCGCAACACATTCAGGCGTGCATACCCTTGGCACGCATGCCACTGCCGTAGGTGAAAGCTGCGCTGCAGCAGGAAATCTTCTGGCGAACACAAATGTCCCGAAGGCTATGGTTGAGGCGTTTGAAAGCGCGACGGGGAGCCTCGGAGCCCGACTTTTGGCGGCCATGCAAGGCGGTATGGCAGCCGGAGGTGAAGCCGGTCCGGTTCATTCGGCAGGCATGTACATTGTACGCGATGTGACTTGGCCAATTGCCGACCTGAGGGTGGATTGGCATGACAGCGACCCCATCGGTGCGCTCGAAACGCTTTGGAAAATCTACGAACCTCAACTTGAAGACTACGTCACACGCGCCGTCGACCCGACCGCAGCGCCAAGTTACGGCGTGCCGGGCGACCTCTAAAAGACCAAAAGGACTAAAACCATGCAGACAGCTGCTGAATACGACTGGATCAAAAGCGCCGAAACCATCCAACCGCGCAACAAAGCGTTCATTGATGGCACATTCGTTGATGCACTGTCTGGTGAAACCTTTGAATGTCTGAACCCGGCAACGGGCGCAAAACTGGCAGATATCGCTGCCTGTGATGCAGCAGACATCGACCGTGCTGTGAAGTCGGCCCGGACCGCCTTTGAGGATGGTCGCTGGTCGTCCAAGTCACCGGCCGACCGCAAGGCCGTCATCCTGAAGCTTGCTGATCTCATTCGTGACAACATGACAGAGCTCGCGCTGCTGGAAAGCCTCGACATGGGCAAACTGGTGGTCGACGCGGCAACAAGCGACGTCCCGGGTGCCGCTTCGATCTTCCAGTGGTACGGAGAGGCAATCGACAAGATCTACGATGAAATCGCCCCGACAGGACAAAATGACCTGGCTATGGTCCGCCGTGAGCCTTTGGGTGTTATTGGCGCGGTCGTGCCCTGGAACTTCCCCCTCGACATGGCAACCTGGAAACTCGCCCCGGCCCTTGCCATGGGCAACAGCGTTGTTCTGAAGCCTGCTGAACAGTCCCCCCTTTCCGCGCTTAGGCTTGCCGAACTGGCTCTTGAAGCAGGTATTCCTGAAGGGGTTTTGAATGTTGTTCCAGGATTCGGCGAAACCGCTGGCAAGGCATTAGGCCTACACCCTGACGTGGATTGCATTACCTTTACCGGGTCAACCGAAGTTGGAAAATACTTCCTGAGCTACGCCGGACAATCCAACATGAAGCAGGTCTGGCTGGAATGCGGCGGCAAAAGCCCCAACATCATCTTTGCTGATTGTGACGATCTGGACGCAGCAGCCGATGCGGCAGCCGCAGGTATCTTCTTTAATCAGGGCGAAGTGTGCTCAGCCGCCTCGCGCTTGTTGGTCGAAAGCTCCATCGCGGATGTTTTCCTGGAAAAAATGACTGAGCGTGCTGCACGCTACATGCCCGGAAACCCGCTTGATCCGAACTCCGCAATGGGTGCGATCGTCGATGAGACCCAAACCCGGCGGATCATGGGATTCATTGATCACGGCAAAAGCAGCTCGCGTCTTGTATGCGGCGGTGAACGCGTGACCGTTGATGGCAAGGGCTGCTTCATCCAACCGACAATCTTTGCCGACGTCGATCCGGACGACAGACTGTCTCGTGAAGAGATCTTTGGCCCAGTGCTGGCGGTTTCCACCTTCGAAACCGAAGACGAAGTAATTGCACGCGCCAATGATACGATCTACGGCCTTGCAGCATCTGTCTGGACGTCAAATCTGTCGCGCGCCCACAGGGTCTCCGCGAAACTGCGAGCCGGAAGCGTTTCCGTGAACGCCGTCGATGCCGTTTCACCGATGACACCTTTTGGCGGGTTCAAGCAATCGGGCATCGGGCGCGACCTGTCCCTGCACGCATTTGACAAATTTAGTGGGCTTAAGACGACGTGGATCAAGTTTTAGGAAACGAATTCCGGGGCAGATCACATGCGCTTCACGCTCAAACAACTTGAATATTTCATTGCTGCCGGTAACACCGGCAGCATTACCAAGGCCTCCGAGCGCATCAGCATTTCGCCGGCGTCGATTTCGACGGCAATTTCACAGCTGGAAGAAGAGCTGGATGTCCAGCTTTTCATCCGCCACCATGCGCAGGGTCTCTCCCTCACTCCGACCGGCCACACAATGTTGCTGGAAGCCAAGCGCCTATTCGCTCAGGCCGACGCGCTCTACGGCATCGCATCTGAATCTCGTGACGAAGTCCGCGGTCAGATGAACCTTGGATGCCTCACAACACTGGCTCCAATGATCCTGCCGGAGCTGAGTTCCTCTTTCACGACTGCTTTTCCCAAGGTTACAATCCGGCCTCACGCTGACAATCAAGAAGCCCTGCTAGAGGGTTTGCGCCGCGCTCGGATCGATGCTGCGCTCACCTACGACTTGCAGATTACAGATGATATTGAATTCACACCGCTTGTCGACTTGCCGGTGCACGCTCTTGTCGGCGAGGCACATCCGCTGGCAGGTAAAAAGTCCGTCGCTCTGGAAGACCTGATCGAGCTGCCGATGATCCTGCTCGACCTGCCGGTCTCGAACGAATACTTTATGGCCATCTTCATGAAGAACGGCCTTCAGCCGAATGTATCAATGCGTGTGCCACACCCGGATGTCATTCGCACAATGGTGGCAAACGGCTATGGCTACACACTGGCCAACGTCACGCCGCGCTCAGATATGGCACTCGATGGCAGAAAAGTTGTCAGGGTACCGCTGAAGGGCGAGCATCGTCCAATGACAATCGGCTGCGCGACGTTGAAAGCAATGCGCAAGTCGAACCTGCTCAACGCCTTTTCCAGCCACACACAGACAGTTATTTCCGATGCCTATATACCGGGAATGGTCGCACCTTCACTGAGTTAAAGCAGGTCACCGGGAAGACAAAATCTCGTCCGCCTTCCCGGCCATCATCAGATGACACTCACATCAAATGTCAAAATTGGTCGGCAAGACGACCATGTCGCGAATGGTGACATTGCGCCCACGTGTCAGTGCAAACACGACAGCATCGGCGACTTCAGTAGGTTCGATCAAAGACCCGTTTTCCTTGGCTTTGCGAAGGTTCTCTTCCGGCCAGTCGGCAAGCAGTGCAGAAACGACCGGACCTGGGGAAACCTGACCAACACGAATGCCATGCTCACGCAGCTGGCGGCGCATGACCTGAACAAAACAGGTTATGGCCCACTTGGAACCGGAATAGACCGGCTCCCAGGGAATAGCTGAATGCCCGGCCACTGAACATGTCACCCAGATATCACCGGTCTTGCGGGTCTTCATGTGAGGGATCACTGCGTGGACATTCTTCATCACCGCGTTGACGTTCAAATTGAGCATCCGATCAATGGTCGCCGGATCAGTCTCATCCAGATCGCCGCCGATATAGGTCCCCGCATTGCAATACAAGATGTCAATCTGGCCAGCCTTTGAAAGGATCTCGGGCACCATCGCGTCGCAGCTGGCCGGATCAAGAAGATTGGTAATCTGCGGAACAGCATTGCTGCCCAGTTCTTCGATCAGTGGTTTCAGAGCCTTCTCATCCCAGTCGACCATGACGACTTTGGCCCCTTCCCCAAGCAACGCCTTTGTCGTTGCGAGGCCAATTCCTGATGCTGCACCGGTGACGACGGCGACTTTACCTGCAAGCTTTTCAGCCATGTTCGTTTCCTCCCGAAAACAAGTTGTTGTTTTGAAAAAATAAGACATTAGAAGCGTTCAGACCGCCAGGAACCCACCGTCAATTGGCAGTACCGCTCCCGTTATCATTGGAGCATCGTCTCCCAAGAGCATCACAATGGACCGGGCCACATCTTCGACCTCGGCAAAACGACCGATTGGATGTCGCGCCATCATGGGATCTTTCTTGGACGGATCAGACCAGGCTGCCGCGGCCAGCTCCGTCATTGTGACCGTTGGTGCAACCGCATTGACGCGAATTCCATGAGCACCAAGTTCCTTGGCCATGACACGGGTTGCACCTTCAAGACCGGCTTTTGAAGCCGCATAGCACATGTGTTCATTGAACCCTCGATGCCCTGCAATCGATGTCACGTTCAAGATGGCACCGCCTCCACCCGCAGCAACACGCGCCCGGGAAAATTCCTGGGCACAGATGAGCGCGGCCCGCAAATTGATGCCCATGACGGCCTCATAGCCCTCATCGGTCATCTCAAGCACGGTTTCCAGAACATTTGTTCCCGCGCAATTGATCAGAAAATCGCACGTACCAGCTTCCTTCATTGCAGCTCGCGCCGCCCCATTGTCGATAAGATCAACCTGGACCGTCTTGCATCCGGTTTCCGCCTTCAAAGAGGACAAATCAGACTCTGTCCTCGCCATCGCGACAACTGAAGCTCCGCGTTTCGCCATTTCCAGAGCACATGCCCGGCCGATGCCTTTGCCAGCACCAGTGATAATGACGCTCTTCCCCCCGAATTGTTCGTTCATTGTGACCTCCCTTTCTTTAATGATGCGAGACACACGCGCCATGATAGGTTTTCAAACATTCCATCACGCGCCAGATGACCAGGTCTTCCGGATCAAGCGGCGCGTTTGAAAAACGTGATCCGGCAGGCATATGCTGCCAGAACAGTGGCTGTGGAACAGATTGACCGCGCAAGGCTTCAATCAACCTGGAGACTGCGGCCTGCGCCTTCGGGTCGGTCCAGTAATAACGCAGTCGATCTGAGAGCGAATAATGTCGCAACACCCGCTGCTCGGCATAGTCACCATGATAATGGCTCTCCCAATAACCAGGCGCTTCCAGCATCAGCTCTTCCATTGCGCAAAAGAGCGGACGGTTTCCATAATCAGGCAATAGATCTGACGCGATGAGATCGAGCGCGTAAAACGCCTCGCGCAACACAAAGGTCAACTCTGGTCCGACTTTCAGGATCGCAAACCCATCTTGTACCAATTGCCGCAACGGCTCGGCACCTTGATAGTCGGTGGAATGAGCCTCGAACACGACACTCGGAGTTTCTTTTAAAATGCCCACAAGATCGCGTGCCGCAGTTGGCTGATACGCAACGACATTCTGATTACCGAATTCAACGCCTGGCTGAACCACAAGACCAATCACACGCTCAAAGGCCTCGCTTAGCCCCAGACGTGCAAAGGTTTCGCGATGAACTGCGAAGGTTTTTCGCGCCGCATCCGGCGAAGTCGGAACAATTTCACTGATGAGGTGATCAGCACCGCCAGGCGGCGGCACTTCGGTTCCAATGATATAGATCGGAGGCTCGAGGCCTTGTCTGCGGGCTGTTTCTTCAGCGACCCGTGCCAGCTGCGCCGCTCGATTTGCAGTTGTTTCATCATCAAGCCCCAAGGGCTCGCCAGCACATCCCATGGACGCATCAAGATGTATCTTGCGAAATCCAGCCGAAACGTAGGCTTTCATCATCGCTTCGGCCTCACCCATTGCGGCCTCAACCGGTTGCTTCCGCCATGGGTTTGGTCCCAGATGATCACCGCCCAACACAATATTTTCGCGCGCGCAGCCCTCCTGCGCGGCCAGATCATGAACCAGAGCGACGAAGTCTGCAGGTCGCATTCCGGTATAACCGCCACGGTGATTGACCTGATTACAGGTGGCCTCAATCAACACTGTAGCCCCTGTTTGGTGCCCATGGCGCAGGGCCGCCCGAAGCACCAATGGATGCGCGGAACAAACCGATGTAACTCCTTGAGGCGTTCCACCATGATAAAGCGCGGCGAGCTGTGTGAGCGCAGCAGACATCATGTCCTCCGTGGGGTGTTGGTGATGAACTGATCAAGCTGCTCTCTCGTGCCGGCGCCTTCCATGGGACCGCGCACGGTGACATTTCGCGCACCGGCTGCACTGCCATAGTCGAGCGCCTGAGAGACGCTCAGCCCGAGCCGCCTCGCCGCGACATAGGCCCCTCCAAAACAGTCACCGGCACCTGTCGGATCAATCTCCTCAACACTGAAGGCTGCCGCATGCGAGGACCGGCCGTCCTTCTCAAAGCTGCTTGCGCCTTCCGAGCCACGTTTGAGGACAATTTCAGCGGGGCCGCGTTCAAACAGTCTCTGGAGCGCCGAGGCCTCGCCTGCCTCAGGCGAGAGACCTGCCGTGATAAAAACCTCATCGCCTGACGGTAGCAAAAGGTCGGACAGCCCGACCATACGCTCAAACCGTTCGCCAAACTCGGCATCAGCTTTCAGTTCCTTGCGCACGTTCGGGTCCAAAGAGATGGATCCTCCACGCGCCTTGATGAGCTCGGCCGCGCGTTCAATCAACGGCCAGACGGAGGCCTGCCCCAAAAGCGTTCCCATCACGTGCAAGTGACCAGACCGCAGAACCAGGGCCTCAACCGCCTCAGTCCATGCCAGGGAACCAGCCGCGGACGTCCACATATTGAAGACAAAGTTGCGCGACCCATCTGACTGATAACGCACGAACGCGGTCCCAGTCGGCAAAACCGGATCAATCCTTATTCCAGAGACATCGACACCGTCCTGTTCCAGACGTTTCACGTTCAATTGTCCGAAGTCATCATCGCCCACGGCACCGATCATCGCTGCAGAGCCGCCAAAGCGCCCGCACTGATCAATGAAGATCGCCGGTGCGCCACTCGCAAAAGGGCCGATCAAAGGCTGCGCGTCCTGAAATCCGCGGCCTGCCGTTGTCGCGACAATTTCAACCAGAATTTCGCCGATGGACAATGTGGGACCCAAGCTATCAGGCGCAAGCGACATCACTCATGCTCCCTGATTGGTGATCTTGCGTCGTTCCGCTTCGCCCCACTTCATTTCAATGAAGCTCTTGGCGTGGCGGGCAAGCTGGTCATTATCGGTCCAGGTGTCACGCCAAATTGCGCAAGCCAGCGAAAGCCCCTCATCAACAATGGCAGTAGAGAAGCTCTCAAACACCACATCCCGATCATACCCAATCTCGATCAAAGCATCGAAAATCTGATCCCAGACGATCGTGCCGTCTCCTAAAAAGCCGCGATTGGATTCACCGATATGAAAATACCCCAGTTTGTCCGCAGCCAAACGAATGGCAGCGGAGGGGCTCGCCTCCTCGATCTGCATATGAAACGTGTCGAGATGCAGTTTGATATGATCACTGCCTGTATCGGAAATGAACTTCATGCCTTGCGCAGTCGTGTTCAAAAGATTGGTCTCGAAGCGGTTCACCACCTCCAGCACCAGATCGACACCCGCTGCCTTGGCAATCTCACCTGTCTCTGCGATCGCTTGAACAGAGTTGTTCCAACCGTCTGCAGTCGGCTGGCGATTGTATTTCGTATGTGCGGAATAAAGAATGCCGCCGAGCTTGTCGCCGCCAACATCGCGCACGGCCCTGACCGCATCAGCAAGCATCTGTGTCCCGGCACGCACGCAATCAATATCTTCACTGGAAACATCTTTTTCGATCGGCAGACCCATTGTCACACCGATTTGCACATCAAGCGACTGCGCCTTGCGCGCAAGGCGATCAAGATCGAAAAGCTCTGGACGCAGATAAGCAAACTCGATGCAGAGATAGCCATGCTCCGCCGATTTTTCGAGCGCCAATTCGAGACCTTCTTGTGTCTGTCCTCCCGTCCAGACAAAGGAATGAATACCGATCCGTCGCATTTCCCCCCCAATGCAAAATCGCTAGTCGATAAAGGCGATGTCGCTTTCAGCTTGTTCCAGCAGAAGCCGTCCCGTCATGTCATCCGTGACGAGCGTATCGACCAACCCTTTGCGACAGGCTGCCTTGATAATCCCGACCTTGTGAGCTCCCGCCGCTGCCATGATTTTCTCTGGCACGGCAAACACCTGTTCCAAGGGCATACCGATCGTTCGCTGGTCCACGTCGACGGAAACCGAGTTGCCGTCCTTGTCCAAAAAGTGCCCGAGGACGTCACCGATTGCTCCCGCCTCAACCAGCCCCTCAGGGGTAATCTCTTTTGGTAGCCCGTGCTCAACGAGAAAAGATTTTTGAGAAACGTTGGAACAGGTCAGCAGAACCGCATCCAACTTTTCAAATTTCTCGAAATGCTCCTTGAGCGCATACTGGGAAAGGAACAGATCGCGGTCGATGCCCTCACTCAAGTAGATCGGTGCCGTCAGCACCGAGTAATGAGCCCCCAGGACACCGGCGAAGCCCGACGCGATCCCGAATGAGTTGAACGAGGAGCCCTGAGCCGTTCCGCCAAGGATCGAGATAACCTCGAGATCAGGAAAAGAGCCACGGGGCAGCTTTCGAATGGCTGAATCAAGAGTAAGCCCCCATGAAACACCAAAGGACCGCCACGGCGAAACGCTCAGGCGCTCGGTTATGAATGCCGCCAGCGCAGCACCCACCGGGCGGTGATAGTCATACCCATCCGGATTAACCGGACACACGACCGCTCGTTCAATGCCAAGCGCTTCTTTCAAGGATTCCTGAAGATCGATGCGCGGCAAAAAAGGCGATTCAATCTGGATTTTCACCAGTCCCTCGACCTTGGCGCGTTGAATAGCCTGATTGATCCGCAGCCGCGTCACATCCAGCATGCGCGCTATTTCTGCCTGCGTCATCTCGTTCACAAAATAATGCCAGCACACCTCGGTAATAAAGGCATCCGTATCTTCATTGGGTTCACGCGCCACAAGTAGTCCCTTTTTGTCAGACGTTGTTCATTGCCAACGCAGATCGAGCCGAAGCTATCTTAAAATACATATGAATGTCCAGATTTACATTTGATTATTTTCACTTGCATAGGTTAACTTACATATGTATTTTGATTTTCGGGAGGAGGCACAGATCAGCGAGAAAACGCTGGATTTGTGCTGTGTACCTCCGCAGATACATGGGAGGAGACCACATGAGATTTGCATTAACAATTGGCGCATCAGCGCTTGCATTTACAATTGCAGCGACGTCTGCATTCGCTGGCAGTAACGACGATTGGTGGAAAAAGGCTGCTGAGCCGTATCAGGGTGTAACCCTGCGTGGTGTGACAGAATCTTCACCGCCTTCACTTTACATTCGCGAAGTGCTCGCACCTCAGTTTGAAGAACTGACAGGCATCCGCGTTGACGTTGAAACAACGTCATGGGACCAAATGTTCGATAAGGCAATCAAGGACATGGAAGCCGGAACAGGCATCTATGACATGGTCTACATCGAGCAGGATATTATTTATTCCTATCTAGCACGTGACTTTTTGACCAACTTGACCGGCCTAATTGCCGACAATCCTGATCTGAAGGCACCGACCTACAGTGAAGACAATTTCACAACGTTTGCCGACTACTTCAAGGATGGCGATGGGAACTTGTACGGCGTTCCAATGGAAGCCTTCATCAAGGTCTACCTCTATCGCACCGACCTCTTCAATGATCCTGAAATCCAGGCTGCCTTCAAGGAAAAAACCGGCAAGGATCTCAAGCCTGCAACCACACATGCCGACTACGCTGAAATTGCGCAGTTCTTTACCGACTACGGCAAAGAAAACGACATGAAGTTGTGGGGCACGACAGCTCAGGCCCACACCGGCCACGTTGCCTCCTGGTACGAATACTTCGAGTCGGTCGCACCGACCTTCGGCGTGTACAACTGGGGTATCGACGCGGACAACAACTATGCAGCATCCGTCGCCAACGGCGGTAGCATGAACTCCGAAGAAGCCAAGGAAGCCATGAACTGGTGGCTGTCCATGCGCGACATTGCTCCGCCAGAGAGCAACGCGTCGACCTGGACAGAAGTTGGTACAACCTTCGGTGCTGGCCGCGCTGCACAGGGTCTGGTTTACGGTGAGAATGCCGGCTGGATCGCTGCAGACAAAACCAAGTCACTGGTTGTCGGCAAGGTGGGCGTTGCTCTGCCACCGCTGGCAGATGGTGTGCTCGCGGAAGCTGAATCCGGCGAAGGCTACATCGGCTACTATGATGGTGGTGCATTCGGTCTGCCTTCAACATCGAAGCAGAAAGAAGCAGCCGCATTGTTCCTGCAATACATCGGTCAGGACGAAGTACAGCCGGATTGGGCGGTTGCCGCTCCTCGCGTGACCAACAAGTCGACCTATGATGATCCTAAAGTTCAGGCGATGAACGAGGAACTCGGCGGTTACTACGACATGTTGAAGGACAAAGGGTACCTCTTTGCAGGTGCACCGGCCTATCCGTTCCACGCTCAGGTTCGTGAAGCCACAGCTCCAACCTTCTACAAAATCCTGACTGGTGACCTGAGTGTCTCCGACGGATTGGACCAGATGGCCACAATCGCTGAAGAAGAGCTGACGAACCTCGGATACCGCAAATAGTCTGACCTCCCAACGGGATGACAACTGGACCGCCGCCTGACGACCGGCGGCGGTCCGCCCAGACCCATGGTCTTGTTAAGACCGTGACCGATAGCTGCACCGTGACATTTGGGGAGGCCGACGATGCAATCCAACAGGCTTGGCTGGATCCTACTGGCTCCAACTCTGACAATCCTATTCTTCTTCGGCGTTCTGCCCTTCATATATGTGGTCTACGTGTCGTTTCACAGCTGGAACCCGTTTGCCGCAAACCCGGAAATGATTTTCAACGGCGCAGACAACTTCCGACGCATCGTCTTCGATGAAGAATTTTTGAATTCTGTCGGCGTGACGGTGATGTTCGTATTCTTTGCCGTACTATCCGAATTGATCCTTGGCTACATTCTTGCCCAGGCTTTCATGAAGGACTTTCCCGGAAAATCGTTCTTCCGGACGATCCACACATTGCCCCTTATCATGGCCCCGATCATCGTCGGATCCGTCTGGAAACTGATGACCACGCCGTCGATCGGCATTATTCCGCATTACCTGGATGAATGGTTCGGTATCTCCATGAATATCGGAACATCCGCCTTTGCTGCATTCACAACCATTGTCATCATGGATATCTGGCACTGGACCCCTCTCGTAACGCTCACGTTGATTGCCGCACTGGTATCCCTGCCGCCCGATCCGTTTGAACAGGCCCAGATTGATGGCGCCAACAAACGCCAGATCTTTTGGCACATCACGTTACCCATGATCGCACCAGCCGTTGTCGCGACCGTTTTCATCCGGCTGATGGACGCCCTTCGGACAGTTGACGAAGTCTGGATGCTGACTGGCGGAGGACCTGGTTCTTCAACCCGTTTTGTCGGGGTTCACATCTTCAAGGAAGTGTTCCCAAAAACCAACTACGGTTACGGGTCAACCATTTCCGTGATCGTTCTCTACCTGACAATTGTCGCTTGCTGGCTGCTCTACGTCACCATGCTTGCACCACGAAACAGCAAGGAGGGATAACGTCATGAGAAAGCAAAGCCCAATCGTCGGCATTATCTTTTGGACGGTGGTCAGCACCCTGACCTTGTTCCCGATCTACTGGCTCTTCGTCATCTCGGTGAAGCCTGCGGTGCAGCTCTTCAGCACGCCCGACGTGATCCTGAGCGACCCCTTCTGGGGCAACTACGCCAAGGTGTGGGGCGACCGTCTGTTGCGCAGTTACATGCTGAACTCGGTCATCATCTCGACCGGAAACGCCATCCTGTGCACCATACTTGGCTTCTTTGCCTGCTATGCACTGTCTCGGTTCAAGATGAGCGGAAAAGAATCCATATTCTTTTGGACCATCACCAACCGTATGGCACCGCCAGCAGTATTCCTGCTGCCCCTGTTCCTGCTGATGACACAAGTCTACACAATCGGCGAATGGCGGCTCCTGGATACGCAAATCGGCATGATCCTGGTCTACTGCACGTTCAACCTGCCCTTCGCCATCTGGACCCTTCGGCCCACCGTCGACGGCATCCCGAAGGAGCTCGATGAAGCAGCCTTTGTTGACGGCGCAAGTTCCTGGAAAGTGATCACGGAAATCGTCTTCCCACTCTGCCGTCCGGGGCTTGCAGTGACCCTCATCCTGACCTGGGTATTCGCATGGAACGAGTATCTCCTTGCTGCGACATTGACCAATTTCAACGCCAGAACGCTGACCACAGGTCTGTCCGAATACGTCACCACGACCGGCACGGAATGGGGAATTATGGCAACGATCTCCGTCTTCACCCTGATCCCGGCATTGATCGTGTTCGGCCTCGTTCAAAAGCACATCGTGGCCGGTCTGACCTTCGGAGCGGTGAAAGGATAACAACATGACAAATCTTCATGAAGAGCCCCTCACCTCCGCCCATCTCGAAGAGGCAGACACACCCGAGTACGTCGCCCAGAAGCACGGATTTCTGCCCATTGAAACCAACTGGTTCGACCGTCTCTTCATCTCGGTTGTCATATGGGTGGCCTTGTCTCTGTTCTGGTTCCGCTTTCTGGAGCCTGTCGGCATGTCCATCTGGATTTCAAACGTCATTGCATTTGCATTGACTGTCTTCATCGTCACGAAAGGCTAAGCTATGAAATCGCTGGTCCTAGAAAAAAAAGACGAACTGTCATTGCGGGATTTTCCGGCAATCGACCGCGTTGAAGAAACACTGACATCGCGCGATGTGCGTATCAAATTGCATACAGTTGGCATTTGCGGGTCTGACGTACACTACTACACCCATGGGCGTATTGGACCTTTCGTCGTCAACGAACCAATGATCCTGGGCCATGAAGCCTCTGGCACCGTGCTTGAAGTTGGCTCCGACGTAACAACACTGAAAGTCGGCGACCGGGTGTGTATGGAGCCAGGTGTTCCCGACCCCAACAGCCGAGCCACACGCCTTGGCATGTACAACGTCGACCCTGCGGTGCAGTTTTGGGCAACCCCGCCAGTTCACGGCATCTTGCGCCCCACATGCGTCCATCCAGAAGCCTTCACATTCAAGCTTCCTGACAATGTCAGCTTCGCCGAGGCGGCCATGGTCGAACCTCTTGCTGTGGGTGTTCATGCCGCGACCAAGGCACGGGTGAAACCCGGCGATATCGCGCTTGTTCTGGGTGCAGGACCAATCGGACTTGTCACCGCGCTCTCAGCATTGGCAGCAGGCTGTGCGCGCGTTTACGTCACTGATCTGGCCGAAAAGAAGCTCGAAATAGCGAGCTCACTGAGCCAGGCGATTACCCCCATCGATATCACCAAGGAAGACATTGTTGACGTGATCAAACGCGACACAGACGGTTGGGGCGTCAACATTGTCTTCGAAGCAACAGGTTCACCGCGTGCCGCCGCCGGCATTTTTGAGCCTTTGTGCCCGGGAGGCTGTGTCGTGATGATCGGCGGCCAACCGGATCCCATCAGCTACGATGCAGGCGCCGCAATGGTGCGTGAAGCACGGGTCGAAAACATCTTTCGCTATGCCCACGTCTTCCCGCGCTGTGTCGACATGCTTTCATCAGGCGCCATAGACGTCAAACCTCTCATCACCAAGACGTTCGACTTTGAAGACAGCGTACACGCGTTCGAAATCGCAGCCTCCGCCCCACCTGCGGATGTGAAGATGCAGATCGAATTGCCGCAATAAGGGACCGGACCATGGCAAACGTAAAGATAGACAATGTAATCAAGCGCTATGGCAGCCTTCAGGTGATGCATGGTGTCAACGTGGATATCGAAGACGGTGAATTCGTTGTCCTGGTGGGGCCCTCGGGCTGCGGCAAGTCAACGCTACTGCGCATGCTCGCAGGACTTGAGGAAATCTCTGAAGGAACCGTATCGATAGGCGATAAGGTCGTGAACGATATTCTACCCAAGGAACGCGATATTGCGATGGTGTTCCAGAGCTATGCGCTTTATCCGCACAAGACAGTTTATGACAATATTGCGTTCCCGCTGAAGATGGCAAAACGCCCAGCGGCAGAGATCGAACAAAAAGTCACCAATGCGGCCGAAATCCTGGATCTGACCAAATACCTCAAACGCTACCCGAAAGAACTCTCCGGAGGACAACGGCAACGTGTTGCCATGGGCCGCGCGATTGTACGCGATCCGCAGGTTTTCCTCTTCGACGAACCTCTTTCCAACCTTGATGCGAAACTCCGCGTGACAATGCGGGTGGAAATCAAGGAGCTGCATCAACGCCTTGGAACAACCATTGTTTATGTGACCCACGACCAGATCGAAGCCATGACAATGGCGGACAAAATCGTCGTGATGCGTGACGGTCGGGTGGAGCAGATCGGCTCCCCTCTCGATCTTTACGACAACCCGGGCAATGTCTTTGTCGCCGGTTTCATCGGCTCACCATCAATGAACTTCGTTCACGGCAAAATCGAGGTGAAAGACGGCAAGAAGGCATTCGTCTCCGACGGCGGATTGACATTGCCCCTGCCCGAAACAACCGCTGCCGAAGGACAATCAGTCACCTATGGCATTCGCCCGGAACATATTCAAATCGGCGATACGGGCGTCAAAATGCAGGTCGTTGTGGTTGAACCCACCGGATCGGAAACACAGATTTTTGCCAAGGCTGGCAACGATCTGATTGATGCCCTCGTCAAGGATCGGGTAATGGCAAAGCCACGTTCTGAAATCGGTTTCATCATTGATCCCAAGGACGTACATTTGTTCGATCGAAAAACCGAAAAGCGGATCTGAACGGGAAGTGGCGAAGCAGGTACTTGTTACAACACCGTATAGAAAGGACCGCTCGCAAACGCCGGAAAGAAAAGTGGAATGTGTTTACGCCCCGCCGCAGTGATATTTGATCTGGATGGTTGCCTTGTCGACAGCGAACCCCTTGCGCTCGCTGCGATCACCGAAGAGATGCGCGCAATGGGCGTGACCGATATCACTTTCGACGAAATCCGGTCCCGTTTCTTAGGGGTTTCCATGCGCGTCATCTGTGAACAGGTCGCCCAGCGGTCCGGCCGCGACGATGCAGAAGGCTTTGTGGAGCGCGTAGAAACGCGGCTTTTCGACGAGTACCGCAGGCACCTCAAGACAATCGAAGGTGCGCCGCAAATGCTGAGCACGCTTCAAGACGAGGCAATCCCGATTGCGATTGCGACAGGTGGTTCGCTCAGGCGTATGCAAGAAACGCTGACCTCAGGTGGATTGGATCAGTTCTTTGAGGGTTCTGCGTTTAGCGCTGACCAGGTGGAGCATGGGAAACCGGCGCCAGACCTCTTTCTGCTTGCAGCCGCAAACATGCATGTGCGCCCTGAACACTGCCTGGTACTGGAAGATTCACCGCACGGGATAGAAGGCGCTGTAGCAGCGGGCATGAGAGCCATCGGATTTGTCGGCGGATCTCACCTTGATGGCGTGCGAGAAGCCCACGCGGACCTCCTGACCTCCAAAGGTGCAGAGCGGGTCGTAGCCACCCTGGAGCAAGTGCTCGATGCCATTCTTTCCACATCGGAAGCAGGCCTTGATGAACAGACTGGACCCCCGAAATGATAGCTTTGAACAATGGCACCCTCAACGATCTGCCGTCTGAAATCCTGCGCCCGACCTATAACCGGAAAGCTCTGACGCCGGGCATCGTTCACATTGGTCTCGGCAATTTCCACCGGGCCCACCAATCCTGGTACCTTCACCGGTTGATGCAACAAGGACTGGCCCATGATTGGGCGATCATTGGCGCTGGGGTCAGACCCTATGATGACGCCATGCGTTCCAAACTTATTGCCCAGGACCATCTGACCACCCTGATTGAATTGGCCCCTGATGGCCGCTCGGTCGAAATCGTTGGGTCGATGATCGATTATGTCCCCATCGAAGACGGCAACGGGCCCCTTATTCGCCAAATGGCCGATCCTGCCATCCGTATTGTCGCTCTAACCGTTACCGAAGGTGGATATTACATCGACCCTGTCACCAAGGGGTTCAATGCCAGTCATCCCGACATCCAGCACGATGCCGCAAATCCTGACAAGCCGCGCACAGCTTTCGGAGCGATAGTGGCCGCACTCAAGCTGCGTCGTGACCAGGGCATCGGTCCCTTTACGGGCCAAAGCTGCGACAACCTCCAGGGCAATGGCGGAATTTTGCGGCAAACCGTGGTATCCTTGGCCAAATTGAGTGATGCCCCTCTTGCCGACTGGATTGATGCCAACTGCAGCTTCCCCAATTCAATGGTTGACTGCATCGTCCCAGCAACCGGCCCAAAGGAAGTTGAACTCGTAAAACAAATCGGGATTAACGACGCCGTCCCGGTTACACACGAGAATTTCCGCCAATGGGTCATCGAGGACGATTTCTGCGCGGGACGCCCGCAATGGGAAAAGGCAGGGGCAACCTTTTCCGACAATGTTCACGGGTTTGAGACCCAGAAAATTCGCATTCTCAACGCTGGGCACCAGGTCATCGCAAACGCTGCCGAGGTTATGGGGGTCACGACTGTTTCCGAAGCCATGAATGACAGCAGTTTGCGCGGGCTCTTCAAAAAGGTGGAGAGCGAAGAAATCACGCCCCACGTTACACCTGTTCCCGGAATGACCCCTGAGCAATACGTGACGCTGATCGAAGAACGATTCTCCAATCCGGCGATCGTCGACACCATCCGGCGGATCGCGTTTGACGGGTCGTCCCGTCATCCAGGTTTTGTACTGCCAACTGTTCGCGACGCACTCAAAGCAGATGCACCACTCAAAGGCCTTGCTTTGGTGGAAGCCACCTGGGCCAGAATGTGCGAAGGTAGCCGCGAAGACGGTTCCAAGATTGAGGCTAACGATCCATTCTGGTCAGACCTGCAGGCTTGCGCCACCGATGCACGTGAAATGCCGCGCAAATGGCTTGAAATGCGCCAGTTTTACGGCGACCTTGCAGATGAGCCGCGGTTCGCAGAGGCTTTTGAATTTTGGCTGAAATATATTTACGCGAGCGGCACCAAAGCCGCGCTCCAGCATTACCTTGAGGATATTTGAATGCCATTTCTAGGAATTGACCTTGGCACCTCCGGGCTGCGCGCCCTTCTTGTTGACGATAATTGCCAACCCATCGGGGCGACTGAGCGCTACTATAATGTCTCCAATCCTCATTCCGGCTGGTCTGAACATGACCCAGCCGATTGGATAACAGCATTGGAAGGTGCCGTCGAAGAGATGCGCGCCACCTACAGCGAATTCGCCGACATCAAGGGAATAGGCGTTGCAGGTCACATGCACGGGGCCACATTGCTCGACGCCGATGGCAATGTCCTGAGACCTTGTATCTTGTGGAACGACTCGCGCTCCCACAAGCAAGCAGCCGCACTCGACCAGACCGATCAGGTCCGTGCCTTGTCCGGCAACATCGTCTTCCCCGGTTTCACGGCTCCAAAACTGGAGTGGGTCCGTGAAAATGAACCGAAGATCTTCGAAAAAACCGCAAAGGTTCTGCTGCCCGCTGCCTACCTCAATTACTATCTCACCGGCGATTACGTTGCTGACATGTCGGACAGCGCCGGAACATCATGGCTCAATGTCGGCGAGCGAGACTGGTCGCAAACGCTTCTGGAAGCCGGTCATATGCGCCGCGATCAGATGCCAAGACTGGTAGAAGGCACGGACGCTGCGGGTGAACTGCGTTCGGACCTTGCTTCCAAATGGGGACTTACCGGCACAGTCACAGTGGCGGGAGGCGCGGGCGACAACGCTGCCGCCGCTTGCGGGATTGGCGCGCTCCATGAAGGCGAAGGGTTTGTATCTCTTGGCACTTCTGGCGTTCTTCTGTCCGCCCGCGACGGCTACCGACCAGATCCGGAAACCGCCGTACATACCTTTTGTCACGCGATCCCGGGACGCTGGTATCAAATGGGTGTCATGCTGTCGGCAACAGACAGTTTGAACTGGTTTGCACGCATTACCGAAAAGTCCCCGGCAGACCTGACCTCTGCGCTGGGCGACACTTTGCAAGCGCCCAGCAACGTCCGATTTCTGCCCTATCTCTCAGGCGAACGCACACCGCACAATGATTCTGAAATCCGGGGGAATTTCTCAGGCCTGTCGACAGCCACCTCACGTGATGACCTTACGCGCGCCGTTCTCGAAGGCGTGGCTTTCGGACTACGTGACAGCTTTGAGGCCCTTATCGCGACCGGTGCCGAACTCGACCAGCTGATCGCCATCGGCGGCGGTACCAAGTCCAAGTATTGGCTACAGGTCATTTCCACTGTTCTGGGGGTTCCAGTGAACCTTTTGGGCAGTGGAGAATTCGGTGCTGCCTTGGGGGCGGCCCGGCTAGGGATGGTCGCTGCAACAAAAACATCGCCCGACAGCGTTATGCTGACGCCGAAGTTTCGCGCCACCATAACGCCCAACACCAATCTCAAAAACGCCTTTGATGATGCTTACAAGGCCTTCAAAATGTCATATCCAGCGATCAAATCAATTACCTGAACGAGCCAACCAAACGCCGGAAACACCTCCCACTGACAGCCACTCCCAGTCTTGCCTGCAGCTTACAGCTTGCAGAACACAATGAGAACAGTTATGCTACGTTCATGATTTGTACCCACGACGGACTGTGGAGAAGCCGGAATGCTGACAAAAAAACAATACGAACTGCTGATGTTCATCCATGAGCGGCTGAAAGAGGCAGGTGTTCCCCCTTCCTTTGATGAAATGAAGGATGCGCTGGACCTGAGATCCAAATCGGGCATTCACCGCCTGATCACCGCGCTGGAAGAGCGCGGTTTCATCAAGCGTCTGCCGAACCGGGCGCGCGCGATGGAAGTGCTGCGGTTGCCCGAATCCATTTCCCCCGGTCTTTCCAATCCCCCTCAGCGCGGAAACTTCTCACCTGAAGTGATTGAAGGCGATTTGGGCAAGGAAAAACTCAAGACAGTCACGCCGCCACCCGTCGCAGCCGAGACATCCGGTGTTGAAATCCCTGTCATGGGCCGGATTGCAGCCGGTGTTCCGATTGCTGCAATTCAGACCCACAGCCATTCGATTACTGTCCCGCCTGAACTGATCGGACGCGGAGAACACTATGCGCTGGAAGTACGTGGTGACTCCATGATCGAAGCAGGCATTCTGGATGGTGACACGGTTCTCATTCGCCGAACCGAAAGTGCAGACGGCGGCGATATTGTCGTTGCCTTGGTCGATGACGAAGAGGCAACCTTGAAACGCCTGCGCAAGAAAGGCGAGTCCATCGCCCTGGAAGCTGCCAACCCGGCCTATGAAACCCGTATCTTCGGACCAGGCCGCGTCAAGGTCCAAGGCCGCCTCGTGGCGCTCTTCCGTCAATACTGAGCACCATCTTAGGCAAGATCATTAGAAAGCCGGTTGTTCGTAGACAACCGGCTTTTTTTTGCTTGCGAGATAGTCGCCCACGACAAAATCGAGCAGACTTTAATTTCAGGCGATTTCGTTTAGCGCGATGAATGCCATGGGCGCCTGAGCTTTGGAAGCGCAGCTTCAATACGCACATTATATTCGTGGTCAGGTTCAAGACCATTGGCACCTTCACTCAACGCTCCCGGCGCGCCCTCAATCCAAAGAGCTAAGGCGCCAAGCTCATGGCGCCTGTCTCGGTCAAATATATACCGTGCCCGGCAATCTTGTGGCGCAGGAAGATCTGAAACGACTAGATCGGCAAAAATACAATCGCGCGCGAAGGATTGAAGCTTTGTTGGAACGGCCAGCAGCAACGGCCCGGCCGCGCCTTTGGCCCCAAATACCTCGTAGACACATCCCATCGCATCACAGCTGCGCTGCGACAGGTCCATCTTGCGGTCGTCATAGGTTGATGGGTCGACGCCCTCCCCGCGCAGCCATATGTCGCTGACAAAGCTCGAGCGCGCCCGTGACAGGTGAAACCGTCCGAGCTGATCACGGGCACCTATAAGACTGCCCTTATCTGCGATCCGGACATCTGGCGGCACTACATTCATCCATAACCCTGCCCCAACGAGCATAAGCGCTGAGCCAAGCAGCAATGCCATGGCAGGACCCCAGAAGCGTTTATCGCTGTGACGAGTGACCTTGATACACAGGAAAAAACCGCACAAAAGCAAGAAAACCCCACCCGTAGAAGGTGGCACCAGATAACCGTCAATATCGCCCTGTAGAGAAACGACAAAACGCGCAATCTCCAAGAACCACCCGAGAACCGTCTGCATAAGCAACAACGGATAAAGCGCCAGGCCGAACGGCATCATCATAAGCCCCAGAATTCCCAGCGGCATGATCAGAAAAACAAACAGCGGCATGGCAAGGATATTTCCCACCAAGCCGAGCGGTGCGATGCGGGCGAAGTGATAAGCCCCGATGAGCCCGGTCGCCCATCCGGCGATCAACGACGTCAGCATCAGTCCAAGCGCCCACAGAGCCACAGTCGTAAGGATAGAACTCCACAGTCCGGCGGATGCTTGCCATTGACGCAAGCCTTTCTGAAAGCCTCCCCCCTCATACCGAGTGTAAAAGGCTATCAGGCACAGGACCGCCGCGAAGGACATTTGAAAACCAGGGTGCAAAAGTTGTTCCGGCGACAACAGCAGCAACAACAGCCCTGCAAGAACCACGCTGCGATAGGTCAAGCCGCGCCGCCCGAAGACAATGCCGAGAAACACCAAGGCAATCATCAGATAGGCTCTTTGTGTGGCAATCGATGCGCCCGACAACAGCAGATAAAACGTCGCCGCAACAAGTGCCGCCATGGCAGCAACCTTGTGCAAGGGATAGCGCAGGGAGATACGCTCGAACAAAGCCAAAACCGCCAGAAACAAGGTGTAGGCACCACCAGCGAAAAGCCCCATATGCAGACCGGAAATCGCCAGCGTATGCGCCAGGCCCGCAACGCGCAGGGTTTCCACATCCTCATCAGGCAGACCGGTCCTGTCACCAAGCAAGAGTGCGACAATCAACTCCGTCTCCGCCTTCGGTCCCTCGTCCTGCTGTGATCCTGTGGACAGCAGCAAGCGCAGACGAGCAGCCAAATCAATGCGGCTCTGGTCGATGCGCCAAATCAACTTCTGGGTCTGACTGGCTTCGACCTGGCCAAGGTGTTCAACAGCACCAACGACGAAACCACTCGCCCCGATTTGATCAAAATAGGCCCAGAAAGAAAAATCATATCCGCCCGGGACCACGGGACCTGCTGGCGGAAACAGCCTTGCGCGCGTCCGCACGCGATCTCCGGCCTGGATCTCCTCTTCCTGTACCCTGGAAAGTCTGACACGCATCGGCAGGCTGCCCGCGCCATAGGACGTACCGGGAATGTAGGCATTGCTGCGCGTTTCATAGCGTTCCGCCGCCAGAACAATCCGGAGGCCAGTCTCGCTTTTTTCAAAATCCTGGACAGTGCCGGTGATCGTGAACCATCGCGCTTCGCCAAGCCGAGGCGCTTCCACCAAAGCCGTGCGCAATGTCGCTGCGAAGACCCCAGCCCAAAGTGCCATCATCAAGAGTGACATCCGACGAAACAGCAAAGACGTGAAACTGGGGCGCAAATGAGCGCGCAGTCCATAAAGGCTTCCCGACACCATCAAAGCCGCAACCCACCAGAGGTTTGGCTCTTCTGGCAGTTGAAAATATGCGAAGATGCCGGTCGCAAAGGCAAACCCGACCCACAAAAAACTCTCGTCATTGCGATCATACGGATCTTCGTTGGGCGCAGACCTGACAGTGGGATCTGAATGCCTTTTTGCAAGATCCGGAAACAGTCTCAAGTAGGCTGAGTAATCTAAAACACGGCGGACAGGGCCAACAGCATGTCTCGAGTTTTTATCCGAGACATCATCTTGTGCCACACCCCCATCCGTTCTGAGGCTTGCCTCAGAGCTTGGGTCCATCGGATCGCGATCCGGCAGCCTAAAACCCCGCTTTGGACTTTCTATCCGCCTATGGTAAGACCCACGCAACCGAGCGGTGATCCCTTAGGCACCGCTTATCAAACACCATTGCTTGAGATCTGTAAAACAACATGACCAAACAAGTTGTGACGCGCTTTGCGCCCTCGCCCACCGGTTTTCTTCACATTGGTGGTGCGCGCACCGCCCTGTTCAATTGGCTTTTTGCAAAGCATCACGGCGGCAAGATGCTGATGCGCATTGAAGATACTGACCGGGCTCGCTCAACCGAGGAAGCCGTCGATGCACTTATCGACGGCCTGACGTGGTTGGGTCTGGACTGGGATGGTGAACCGATCTCGCAATTCTCGCGCGTCGAACGCCATAAGGCAGTCGTCGACGAGATGCTTGCCAATGGCACGGCCTACCGCTGCTACTGCACGCAGGAAGAACTCGACGCGATGCGCGAAAAAGCCAGAGCCGAGGGAAAACCGCCACGCTACGATGGAACCTGGCGCGACCGCGACGCTTCCGAAGCGCCAGAAGGCGCATCCTTCGTCGTTCGTATCAAATCTCCGCAAGACGGCGAGACAGTTGTCGACGACATGGTACAGGGACGGGTCGTGATTCCGAACAAGGATCTCGATGACTTCGTTCTGACCCGTTCCGATGGCACCCCAACCTATATGCTTGCCGTTGTGGTTGATGATCACGACATGGACATCACCCATATCATTCGCGGTGTAGACCACCTGACAAACGCAGCGCGTCAAACACTCATTTTCCAGGCCATGGACTGGGAAGTTCCGGCAATGGCGCATATTCCGCTCATTCACGGACCTGATGGTGCCAAGCTCTCCAAGCGTCATGGTGCGACCGGTGCCGAAGCCTATCGGGCCATGGGTTACCTGCCGCAGGCAATGCGGAATTATCTGGCCAGACTCGGTTGGAGCCACGGTGATGAGGAGATCATGTCGCTTGAAAACATGATCGAATGGTTCGGAATGGACGCGGTGGGACAATCTGCCGCGCGCTTTGATTTCAAGAAGCTGGAAAACCTCAACGGCCATTACATGCGCGCCACCGATGATGAAACACTCCTGACAGAATGGAAGGTGTGTCTGCCGCATCTGGACAATGGCAATGCGGTGTTAAACTGGCTTTCGCAGGGCGACAATGAAAAGACATTTCTAGCGGCACTACCCGGCCTGAAGGAACGAGCCAAAACACTCGTCGAACTGACCGAAAGCGCAAGCTATCTGTGGCGCGAGCGCCCACTCGAATGCGATGAAAAAGCCGCGAAAATCCTTGACGAGAGCGCCCGTCAAATCCTCTCGGACCTGCATGAGATCCTGTCTAATGCCTCCGCTTGGGAAGCTGAAACTCTGGAGACCGATGTCAAAGCCTACGCCGAATCCAAGGAACTTAAACTTGGCAAAGTTGCACAACCATTGCGTGCTGCGTTGACCGGTCGCGGCACATCGCCAGGAATCTATGATGTCCTTATCGCACTTGGCCGCAATGAATCACTTTCTCGGATAAAAGATCAGGCCGCGTAAACTGGTCCGAAAGGTATTTTGAGTGATAAGTTTCATCAAACTGAGTTAGAGTGACGGATACGTAACGTAAGGTTGAGAAGGATGGTTGCGGACCTGCCCCAAATGGGCTAGTCAATCCTCATCCATTCCTCCAGCATCGGCAAAAGCGGTCAAATCTGCTGCTTAACGATGACTCCACTCATCCGATGCGACGACGAATTCTTGAAAAGGGGGTTTTCTGAATGGCCGACAATAATGCCAAACTGAACGTTGGTGGCGCTGACCACGAGTTTAACGTACTCGATGGGACCATAGGGCCTTCCGTGGTGAACATCTCGTCCTTGTACAAGGACACTGGCATGTTCACATATGACCCGGGCTTCACGTCTACTGCATCATGCGAAAGTCAGATCACATTTATCGACGGTGACGAGGGCGTTCTGCTCCACCGCGGTTATCCGATCGAACAACTCGCAGATCAGGGTGATTTCCTGGAGACCTGCTACCTGCTTCTTTATGGCGATCTGCCATCCAAGGCCCAGAAAGAAGACTTCGTGAACCGTGTGACCTACCACACGATGATCCACGAACAGATGAACCGCTTCTTCGCCGGCTACCGTCGCGACGCCCACCCAATGGCCGTCATGGTCGGAACCGTTGGTGCAATGGCTGCGTTCTATCATGACAGCACGGACATCACCGACCCGCATCAGCGCATGGTGGCCTCCCTGCGCATGATCGCAAAGCTGCCGACAATTGCAGCGATGACCTACAAGTACCACATCGGTCAGCCGTTCGTTTATCCGCGCAACGACCTCGACTACGCAGCAAACTTCCTGCGCATGTGTTTCGCCGTTCCATGTGAAGACTATGAAGTAAATCCGGTGCTGGCGCGCGCCATGGACCGCATCTTTATTCTCCACGCTGATCACGAGCAGAACGCATCGACATCGACAGTGCGTCTTGCTGGCTCCTCCGGTGCAAACCCATTCGCTTGTATTGCCGCTGGCATTGCATGTCTCTGGGGCCCAGCACACGGCGGCGCAAACGAAGCTGCACTCAACATGCTTGCGGAAATCGGCACAGTTGACAAAATTCCGGAATATGTTGCACGCGCCAAGGACAAGAACGACCCGTTCCGTCTGATGGGCTTTGGTCACCGCGTTTACAAGAACTATGACCCACGCGCCAAGATCATGCAGAAGACCTGCCATGAAGTGCTCAACGAACTCGGCATCAAGGACGATCCGCTTCTCGAAGTTGCGATGGAACTTGAGAAAATCGCTCTAAACGACGAATATTTCGTCGAAAAGAAGCTTTACCCGAACATCGACTTCTACTCAGGTATCACTCTGCGTGCACTCGGTTTCCCGACCACAATGTTCACAGTGCTCTTCGCTCTGGCCCGCACAGTTGGCTGGATCGCACAGTGGAAGGAAATGATCGAGGATCCATCCCAGCGCATCGGTCGTCCGCGCCAGCTCTACACCGGCGCACCAAAGCGCGACTATGTGCCAATCAACCAGCGCTAAGCGCTGGTCAGCACATCAACACGATTTCAAGGGCGCCATTGGCGCCCTTTTTCGTTAGATGATGATCAGCTCGGCGATGTCGGGACAATAACTGTACTGAAATTGTAGGCGCTAAGGGTGTTTTACGCCTAGCATCCCGACCACGATATCCGCGGCGGCTTCCGACTGACTTTTGCCCTCAGGCAATGCCATTTCACGATCAAGCTCCGCGAAGGCCTCGACCTGTGCGCGGCGTGCTTCACTGTCATGCAGCAACTCCAGCAAGGCCGGCGCAAGCTTGTCTGCAGTCACCTGACCATCCAGATACTCTGGCAACACCTTCCTGCCAAGAATGATGTTAGGCAAGGAAAACGCGCGCAGATCGATGAACTTGAACACCCTGTTAACATGCTTCAAGAGCCAGACAATCCAGTCGACCTTATAGGCAACAATCATCGGAATGCCGGAGATCGCCAACTGCAGGGTGACTGTGCCAGATGCAGCCAAGGCAGCATGCGCACGGCGAAACGCCGCATGCTTGCCATCTTCGCCGTAGACTAGCGTTGGCTTCACAGCCCAAGCCTTTACCCCGGCTTCGATACGCTCCGCCAAATGAGGAACAGTCGGCAAGAGCACCTCCAGATCGGGATATTGAGCGGAAACCTTGGCAACAGTCTCGCCGAAAACCTCCAGCAAACGGTCTATTTCGCTCCCCCTGGACCCGGGCAAAACCACAAGAACGCGGTTGGGGTCGGATAAAGGCGTCCGTTCTCCAGGAGACGGGCGCAACTGATCCAGCCGTTCGATCAACGGATGACCGACGTAATGTGTAACTGGACCACCCAAACGTTTGTGTACGTCGGGTTCGAATGGAAGCAATGCCAAGAGATGGTCTACATAGGCGCTCATCTTCCGGGCGCGTCCCGGTCGCCAGACCCAGACACTCGGGCTGACATAGCCAACGATCCGGATATGAGGCGCGCGCTTTCGCACACGCTTCGCAACACTATGGGTAAAGTCGGGACTGTCGATAATGACAATGAGATCCGGGTTGGCTGCCACCAAAGCATCAACGGTCTGATAGACCCGTTTCACCATCAATGGCAGGCGCGCCAGAACTGCAGAAATGCCCATAACGGAAGTGTCGGCAATATCGAAAAGACTAGAAAGCCCCTCCTGCTCCATACGTTCGCCGCCCACACCGACGAAAACAACACCAGGCAGTCGGACCTTCAGGCTCGCCATCAATGATGACCCGAGGAAATCGCCGGATTCTTCGCCAACCACCAGACCTATGCGAATGGGGTCTTCAGACATTACCCTTCACTTTCGCCGCTTCATCGGGCACTGGAAGACCATAGATAAACACACCTGCCTTATCCGCAGCGGCAACAGTCTCTTCGAAGTCGGCAATCACTGCGCCGCCCGCCTGAACCGCAACACCCGCCAATCCGGCAGCGACAACATTCTTGATGGTGTTTGGGCCAATGGCAGGAAGGTCCACTCTTTGATCTTGCCCGGGCTTGACCGTTTTCACCAGAACACCGGTACGTTCGGGTGCGCGCACACGGCCCAGACGACGAACCTCGGCACAGCGCTCCAGCATAAGATCAGTGCCCTCAGCCGCTTCCAGAGCCACAATACGCCCCTTGACGGCCACAGCTGCCTGGCCGGCATCCACAAGACCCAAGAGCCGCGTTGCCTCTTTGGCAAGCTCTATATCGCGCAAAGCTTCATTGGATGGTGTAGCCGTGCCAAGCGCACCTTCCGGCGCCAGTATTTCCGGCGCGACATCCTTGACGCCGATGATCGAAAACCCTTCGCTCTCAAACATATGGATGACCTTGGACAACAGACTGCCGTCACCACCTAGCATCGTCTTCAATATTTCGGGCAACCGGACCCAGGTTCCCCAATCTCCAAGGATAGACATGTAATCAGGTCGGCGGGTAATGCCGCCAATCAGAATCACTTCCCGGCACCCATGTTTCTTGAGCGAATTGGCGAGCTTGCCAACCTTGCCCCAGTCGATCAGCACATCCGCGCGAGCCATAAGTTTTGCATTTGCTTCACCACGTATAGCAAATACCAACGCCTTACGTCCCCTCGCCTCAATGGCTTCAACGACTTGCAACGGAATATTGCCGTTGCCCGAAACGACAGCGACCGGCGCATCACCTGCACCGGTCTCAAACATTTTCGCATCAAGATCAGAAAGATCAGGCATCACATCCAGCTTTAGTCACTGCCACGCGGCGTACAGAATTTCCGGTTTTCTCGAGCTAGAATAAAGTCAACGACCTGTTTTACAAGCGGTTGTGTCTGGGCTTCGCCAAGCATGTTTTCGGCGCGCTCGCGCAAGGTCCCCTCTGCAGCTTCAAACAGCTGACGATAGGCCGCGCGCAAGGCATGAATGTCTTCACGAGGCACACCGGTCCGCTTAAGGCCGATCAAGTTCAGACCATCCAGTGTCGCCCGGTTGCCAGTGACGGCACCGAAAGGAATGACGTCAAATTCCACACCGGCCATCCCGCCGATTATCGCACCGGAACCGATACGGCTCCATTGGCGAATAGCGCTTAAACCACCCATAATGACATGGCTTTCAAGCTCTACATGACCTGCAAGGGTTGCATTATTTGCCAAGATGGCATGGTCCCCAACCAGGCAATCATGACCAACATGGGCACCCATCATAAACAAGCAATTGTTTCCAACCTTGGTCAGACCACCCCCATGTTCCGTCCCCGGATTCATGGTCACGTGCTCGCGAATCTGATTGTTCTCGCCAATCTCAAGTTTGGTGATCTCGCCAGCAAACTTCAGGTCTTGTGGTTTGTGTCCGATGCTTGCAAAGGGAAATATATGAGTTCCGGCACCGACGGATGTGTGGCCGGTGACAACCACATGTGCCTCAAGCTTCACACCTTTTCCCAAAACGACATTAGGGCCAACAATACAATAAGGACCAATGACAGAGCCTTCACCGACGCTGGCACCGTCCTCGACAATTGCAGTTGGATGAATTTCACTCATATCTGTGTCACGCATCCACGAGCATCGCGCTGATCTCGGCTTCGGCCACTTTGGCTCCATCTACCTTCGCAACAGCGTCGAACTTCCAGATGTTCGCACGTTGCTTCAGTTTTTTGACATGAAATTCGACTACATCGCCGGGAACAACCGGCTTGCGAAACTTCGCCTTGTCGATTGTCATGAAGTAGACCAGTTGCGGCGCTGAATCGGAGCCGCGAGAGTGCACGCACAAAGCGCCAGCGGTCTGCGCCATCGCTTCAATGAGCAGCACACCTGGCATAATCGGACGCTCGGGGAAATGGCCTGTAAACTGGGGCTCATTTATTGTGACATTCTTGATGCCAATACCGCTGTTGTCACCATCCATCTCAATGATCTTATCGATCAGAAGGAAAGGATAGCGATGCGGAAGCATCTCCATGATCCGCATGATGTCGGCGGTGGCAAGTGTCTGCTTTTCAGTTTCTTCCATCGAAGGCCTCTTGACGTTGATCACGACCAATTCTTATCGGGTACGTATAATACAATTAAACTCAACCGCGTTCTGTCAGCTTGCGAAGAGCTGCCATCTCGCGGAACCATTGTTTGACAGGCTTTGCCGGCGTTCCGCCATAGCGACCACCTGCCGGTATGTCGTCATTTACAGTACTTACAGCTGCAATTTGTGCGCCCATTCCGATGGTCACGTGACCTCGAACGCCGCTTTGTCCGCCAATGGCGACAAAATCCTCAAGCACACAGCTACCGGACAGACCAACTTGTGAAACAATGACACAGTGACGGCCGATAACCACATTGTGTCCAATTTGAACCTGGTTATCGATCTTGGTGCCCTCGCCAATGACCGTGTCGCGGTTCGCGCCGCGGTCAACTGTCGTGTTGGATCCGATCTCGACATTGTCCTGAATAACCACGCGTCCGATCTGGGGTACCTTGAGATGCCCCATGGGGCCCATCGCATATCCAAACCCGTCCTGACCGACGCAGACACCAGGGTGAATATAAACGCGATCACCAATCAGTGCATGCTGGATGGAGCAATTGGAGCCGATAACACAATCGCGTCCAACACGAACACCTTCGCCTACGACCGCATTGGATCGCACGACGGTGCCGGTTCCGATTTCAGCGCCAGCTTCAATCACCGCACCGGGTTCGACAACCACACCTTCCTCAAGGCTTGCACCAGCTGCAATATGCGCTCTGTCAGAAACACCCGCTGCTGTGGCGGACCGCGGAAACATTGCTGCGGGATAAAGCTTCGCCAGAACCTTTGCCCACGAGCGATATGGTTCAGCGCAAACGAGCGCGGCAACATTTTCAGGCACCTTGTCTTTGTGTTTTCTGGACACAAGACAAGCTGACGCCTGCGTTTCGGCTAACTTTGACAGGTAAGCGGTGTTATCGACAAAGACGAGACACCCGGGACGAGCGCCCTCGACAGGTGCAACGTTGGTGATCTCAAGCTCTGGATCACCTCGGTAGAGCTCGGCGTCGCCCCACTCAGCAATCTGGGCCAAGCTCACCGGACCAGGCTGAACGAAAAACAATGGGTCCGACATAATTTCTTTCCAATAAAAAACGGCCGCCGTCAAAGGGCGGCGGCCGTTGCTCTCACAAGGAGAGATTCTTAGAAGCTTGTACCGCCGCTCAGACGGAAGACCTTGGTCTTATCCGTACCTTCTTTCATGAGCGGCCATGCGAAGTCCGCAGAGATCGGACCAAAAGGCGACA
>JABXHV010000048.1 GCA_013373445.1 Paracoccaceae bacterium
CAAACTCTACACCGAAGGCTATCATGTGCCTGAAGGTGAGGTGTATGCCGCAGTGGAAGCGCCCAAGGGTGAGTTCGGCGTCTATCTGGTTTCAGATGGAACCAACAAGCCGTATCGCTGCAAGATCAAGGCGCCTGGATACAGTCACCTTCAAGCAATGGATTTCATGTGCCGTGGACACCAGCTGGCGGATGTGTCCGCTGTACTGGGTTCGATGGATATCGTCTTTGGCGAGGTTGATCGCTGATGATGGTATTTGCGCACAGTTCAATTTCGACCCGTGTCGCCACTTTGATGGCGCCGGTCTCTAGTATGGAACGGGGATAAGACCATGGCGGTTCGCAGACTTGCCGCGGAACAACCTGAAAGCTTCGAGTTCACCGAGAAGAACCTTGTATGGGCGAAGAAGCTGATTGACCGCTATCCTGCCGGGCGTCAGGCATCTGCCGTGATCCCGTTGTTGTGGCGTGCGCAAGAGCAGCATGATGGCTGGGTGTGTGAGCCTGCGATCCGGTATATCGCGGAAATGCTTGATATGCCGAAGATCCGGGTTCTGGAAGTTGCCACGTTCTATACGATGTTTCAGCTTCAACCGGTCGGCAAGAAGGCTCACATTCAGGTTTGCGGAACCACACCTTGTCAGTTGCGCGGCTCCGAGGAGCTGGTGAAAATCTGCCAGAGCCGGATTGCCAAGCATATGCACGAGATTTCGGAAGACGGCATGTTTTCCTGGGAAGAAGTGGAATGTTTGGGTGCTTGCGTGAATGCGCCAATGGTGCAGATCTTCAAGGATACCTATGAGGATCTGACGCCTGATACCTTCAACAAGTTGCTCGACGATATTTCTGCGGGCAAGGAAGTTACACCAGGCCCTCAGAACGGACGCCGCTTTGGTATGGCCGAAGGTGGTCAGACGACGCTCAGCGAAGTCGAGGACGACACAGTCGGCCTGTTGCCAGTGCCGCATTTGGTTGATGGCAACGAGAAGGCGTCGCATGACTTTGCAGGCGGACCGATCAATGCTGACGGCAATGATTACGATGGCGTTCCGACACCGGCAGAAGATGCTGTTGCGAAGGTGAAGGCTGCGTTTGCTGCCAAGTCCGATAAGGCGGCAGAAAAGCCTGCTGCGAAACCTGCAGCTCCAAAAGCTGCGCCGAAACCGGCTGCAGTTGCAAAGACGGAGCCGGCTGCGGGCGAAAAAGAGCCTGAACTTTTGAAGGCTGCACGTGGCGGTAAAGCTGATGACCTGAAACAGCTGAAGGGCGTAGGCCCCAAGTTGGAAGGCACCTTGAACGAACTGGGTGTCTACCATTTTGATCAGGTTGCGAGCTGGGGCGCTGACGAGATCGCCTGGGTCGATGCGCGATTGAAGTTCAAGGGTCGTATCGAACGCGATGGCTGGATCGAGCAGGCCAAGATCTTGGCTGATGGCGGTACAACTGAATTTTCCAAGCGCGTTGCTGCAGGTGAAGTCGCCTCCAGCAAAAGCGAAGAGTAGGGGGAAGAGATGCTGAAAGATCAGGATCGTATCTTCACCAATATCTACGGACTGGGTGATTGGGGTCTTCAAGGCGCGCAAAAGCGTGGCCAGTGGGATAACACCAAGGGACTGCTCGACAAAGGGCGTGACTGGATCATCGAGGAAATGAAGGCGTCCGGTCTTCGTGGCCGTGGTGGTGCTGGCTTCCCGACAGGTCTAAAATGGTCCTTCATGCCGAAGGAAAGCGATGGCCGACCTGCTTATCTGGTCGTCAACGCCGATGAATCCGAGCCAGGGACCTGCAAGGACCGTGAAATTCTGCGCCACGACCCGCACACGCTGGTCGAGGGCTGCCTTGTCGCCGGTTTCGCAATGGGCGCGATTGCTGCTTATATTTATGTTCGCGGTGAATTTATTCGTGAGCGTGAGCGTCTTCAGGCTGCGATCGACCAAGCGTATGATGCTGGTCTGATCGGCAAGAACAACAAGAACGGATATGACTTCGACATTTATGTCCATCACGGCGCAGGTGCTTATATCTGCGGTGAAGAGACAGCATTGCTTGAAAGTCTGGAAGGCAAAAAGGGCCAACCGCGCCTGAAGCCTCCGTTCCCTGCAAACGTTGGCCTTTACGGTTGTCCGACCACGGTGAACAACGTTGAGTCGATTGCGGTGGCGCCGACGATTTTGCGCCGTGGTGGGTCCTGGTTCTCAGGACTTGGTACGCCCAACAACACTGGCACAAAGCTGTTCTGTGTTTCCGGTCATGTGAACAAGCCGTCGACCTTCGAAGAAGAGCTCGGTATTCCGTTTTCAGAGATGATCGAGAAACACTGCGGTGGTATCCGCGGCGGCTGGGACAATCTTCTGGCGGTGATCCCTGGTGGTTCTTCCGTACCGTGTCTGACTGCTGAGCAGATCAAGGACACACCAATGGACTTTGATACATTGCGCGGCCTGGGCTCTGGTCTTGGAACGGCAGCAGTCATCGTCATGGATAAGTCCACAGACATTATCAAGGCAATCGCCCGATTGAGCTATTTCTACAAGCACGAAAGCTGCGGTCAATGTACACCGTGTCGTGAGGGAACTGGCTGGATGTGGCGCGTCATGGAACGCATGGTCAAAGGCCAGGCGTCCTATGAAGAAATCGACATGCTTTTCAACGTGACGAAGCAGGTCGAAGGACACACGATTTGTGCACTTGGGGATGCCGCTGCATGGCCGATCCAGGGCTTGATCAAGAATTTCAGGCACGTGATCGAAGAGCGTATCGATGACTATGTCGCCAAGGCCAAAAGCCCGGCGATGGTAGCAGCTGAGTAACGCGGAACGGTATTTGGAGAGCAGGCGATGACAAAGCTGATCATCGACGGCAAAGAAGTCGAAGTCCCATCGGACTACACATTGCTTCAGGCATGTGAAGAAGCAGGCGCCGAAGTGCCGCGCTTTTGCTATCACGACCGTTTGTCGATCGCTGGCAACTGCCGGATGTGCCTTGTTGAAGTCAAGGGTGGACCACCCAAGCCGACCGCGTCTTGCGCGATGGGCGTAAAGGATCTGCGTCCAGGCCCGAATGGCGAGCCTCCGGTCGTTGAAACCAAGAGCCCGATGGTCAAGAAGGCCCG
>JABXHV010000126.1 GCA_013373445.1 Paracoccaceae bacterium
CAGACAAAAGGATCGGCGCAAAGGAGATCGACACAAGGATCGATGCCCCGATGAACAGCACCGCAGTTGAAGCATCGCCCAACGTCAAAAGAGCCTGCGCACCAATAATGCCGACCGTCTGTGCGATCATGTAAGCCGAAAGCACCTTTCCTCGTGTTTCATTGGTCGCCGCCGCGTTGAGCCAGCTTTCAGCGGCGACATAAATGCCGGACATGCAAAAGCCCACCAGAATGCGCAGCAAAGTCCAGGCCCAGGGTTCGGCCAACAATGGAAGAGAGATCAGGGCCGCCGACATGAAACTGCCCAACGCTGCAAAGACCCGCACATGACCAACACGCTGGATCAACCGCGGTGTCAGGCGGGCACCGGACAAGAAGCCAATAAAATAACCCGAGGTAACGACAGCAAGCTGGGACGAGGAAAACCCCTCAATCCCGCCGCGGAGGCCAACCAGGGTAAAATGCATGCCGTTGCCCAGCATGATAAGCACAATGCCAAGCAGAAGCGCCCAAACCGATAACAAGACCCTGATCATGAAACGTCCCTCCTGCCTCAAAAGGCGGACCGACCCAAAATCAACTGTTCCACGAATTGCATACTAAAACTGTTGAATCTGCGCCGTAGGTTTGACCAGGAACGACCAAAGCAGGTCGGCAGCGCCTGTTAATCCGTATTGAGTGTCTTCCCGCACCATTTCAAAAGGCTGAGCTGACACTGTCACGACCTGTCAAAAACGTCTCGAAGCTCAACAAAGTGTGTCCATGGCAGAGCTTTTCCCAGCTTCATTCAGGCATGGCCTTTCAAAAGCCGCCATTGATCGCCATGGTGACCCGATGAGCACTATGTTTGAAGAACTGGACTATGCCCCAACACCGATCGGTGCGGTTTCGTTGCGCCGACGTCACATATTGGCCTTGAAGACGGATGTCTTTGAGATCCTGCTCGGCGATGAGCACCTCATGTCCAGCCTCTTTACCGCTTCTGAAGTGGCGCTGGCCGATGAAGGACTTGCCGCCGTAAAAGGTGAGGACCTCGATGTGCTGGTGGGCGGACTTGGTCTCGGCTACACAGCCAAGGCGGCCCTGGCCCACGACACCGTTGCACGGCTCACCGTTGTTGACCTGTTGGAACCGGTGATCCGCTGGCACAGGGAAGGTCTGGTGCCTATGAAAACCGAACTGGTCGATGACCCGCGCTGCGACCTGTTGCAAGGCGACTTCTTTGCGCTCGCTGCATCGGACGGCGGTTTTGACGCAAGGTACCCCGGCCACCAGTATGATGCGATCCTCATCGACATCGATCACACCCCGGAGCGCTGGCTACATGGCGGCTCGGAAGGCTTTTACACACAGGAAGGGTTGAGCGCGTTGAAACGCTTCGTCAAACCCGGCGGCATTATCGGTCTGTGGTCAGATGAAGCGCCTGATGATGAGATCACGGCGCTGCTCGCCAAAGCTTTCGATGCAGCCTGGGCAGAACCTGTAGTGTTCCCTAACCCGCTTCAGGACGACCGCCCGATCACTCAGGCAGTCTATCTCGCCCGCAAGGCATGAACCAATAAGTTGCCGAAAAACGAGGCTTTGCGCGTCCATAGATGTAAATTTCAGCGACACATCAAACATAACAAACATCGAAAACAACGCGGTCGCCAGCTTTCAGCTTCCCTAAGCATCGCTGTCCACAGTGTAAGTGATGAGTATATTACTGTTTATACGGATCATCGAGAAAACCGCCACTTCAAAGCTCCAACTCTCCAGTCAATCTCGTCCTTCGGTAACTGGAAAACAGCATCAATTCACTGAAGCAATTCAAACACTGCACATCTACCTCTGTTCTTTTGCAAACCAGTGTTCTATTTATCTGGTATGATCAGCAATCAAGTACCAATTCGTGCCCAGAAGCTGCCTCAGATCGTTGAGGATCGACTGCTCGAACTAATTAGAGAAAAGCAGCTTCGCCCTGGTGACAACATGCCGTCGGAGCGCGAGCTTATGGCGTTGTACCAGGTCGGCCGACCAGCTGTTAGAGAGGCAATGCAAAACCTGCAGCGGATGGGACTGGTCGAAATCCGCCACGGCGAGCGTCCAAAAATAGCAGAACCCACGCTTCAATCGCTGGTTGATCAGATGGGCGTCTCGATGCAGCATATTCTAACACATTCCGAGCCCTCATTCCGATACCTCAAAGAAGCCCGCGCAACACTCGAAGCGGAAATGGCACGAATTGCAGCTCGCCAACGCACCGATGCTGACATCAAAAAGCTCCGGCGCATTCTGGACCAGCAAACAGCCAATAGGTCTAATCCGCAACGGTTCGTAAGCCTAGACGGAGAGTTCCACAGATCGATTGCCGGCGTCTCCAGGAATCCGATTATGGAATCTGTGACGTTTGCCATCTTTGGCTGGTTGAGTGTTTTCCATGTAGACCAGGTGCGCAAACAAGGTCTCGAAGCATTGACGCTGGAAGAGCACGCAGCGATCCTGACGGCAATTGAAGCTGGAGACGAAAGCGCGGCGGCGGAAGCGATGCGCAATCACCTCACGCGCGCCAACGACCTTTACCATCAAACAAATCCGGGCAGTTCAGCCAGCTGATCAAACAGGTTTGACCGTTCCAACACCAGCCATCAAAACTTCACTTGACTCTCAACTGGTATACTGAGTATCTAACATGAGCACTCAGACATTGGGAGGAGAGGTTTGGTGGCTGTCGGAAAAAATTCCGAATATTGTGAAGAGGTGATCGCCGGACCTTTGTCCGCAACGATCGATGGCGACCGGATTCATACAGTTAAGTGGTATGGACTGGAGGTGCTTCGCGGTGTTTCCGCGCCGGTTCGGGATAAAAACTGGGGCACTGTGCGAGAGGTCAATATCAACCGCACACTCTCCGAGCAAAATGGTGTTTTCCTCTATCGGCGCAGCTATCTTTTGTCTGATGGAATGGGCGAAGGCCGTCTGACTGCCTCCTTCGATCCGGCCGGAGTCGTTACAATTGACTGGTCTTTGTCAGCACACGAAGATATTTCCATAAATCGAGCTGGATTGTGTGTACTCCACCCTCTGAAGGGTGTTGAAGGCACGCCGCTCGTAATCACCGAGCCTGACGGTGAGCGCCTTAAGGCAGAATTTCCAGCTATGATCGCGCCGGCGCAACCGGCCAAAAATATTAGAGCTCTGCAGCACGAAATCTTCGGAACTTCAGTGACGATCGAGTTCGAAGGCGAGGTCTTCGAAATGGAGGACCAGCGCAACTGGTCAGACGCGTCCTACAAAACCTATTGCCGTCCCCTTTCCTCTCCGAAGCCTTTCAAGATCGGAAAGAACGAACACCTAAATCAACGCATCACCATTCACCTCAAGGGACGCCCGGATGCAGGGTTGCAATCGTGCGCACGCCCTACAAATGTTCGCATGCCGGAAATCCTGCTTGCCGTCGAACCTGGGTGGCAGGAGACCGTTCCAGCGGGGTGTGCACGCCTCGCCCGTTTCGGCAGAAACGAGTGGAGCGATCGTGAATTGCTTCAACTTGACGATGCACCTTTCGATGCCGAGTTTGCAATTCCGGATGACGCTGAACCTCAGGAATTTCTGGCCCGTTGGGCGCAGAGGCTGGAGGGCAAGAAGTTACAGCCTCGACATATAATCGCGTTGCCAGAAGCCTATTTGAAAAGCTTCCAACCTGATGGCGATTGGCCGTCGGGGCCGACACCAAACGCCTGCATAGCCGCAGCACGCTCCGTCTTTCCAGAAGCCAAAATCGGTGCCGGCATGCTTACCAATTTCACAGAGTTCAACCGCCGCCCACCGACAGAAGACAACAGCGACTACGTAACGCATGGAAACTCCGCGATCGTACATGCCGCCGATGATGTTTCGGTTCTCCAGACCCTGGAAGGTTTGTCCGCCATCTTTCGAAGTGCACGTGCGCTCGGAGGCAGCAAACCTTATCGACTAGGCCTGGTTTCTATAGGCATGCGCAGCAATCCATATGGAGCTGAACTTCTGCCCAATCCACGGCACGAAAAACGCACCATGACCGACACAGACCCACGGCAGACTTCGGAATTTGCCGCGACTTATGCCATTGCCGCAACAGCTCTGGCTGCGGCGGACGGCGCAGAAGCAATATGTCTTGCAGCACCGGCAGGACCCTTTTCACTGCAAGGTCCACTGGAGAAGGCAATTGCAGTACTGGCTAACCTATCCGGTCAAGAGGCAACGATTACGCAAAATGCTGGCCAATTTATCATCGAGACAGCAGATACCGTGGTGATGGCCAATGCTGCGTCTGCAGCCTGGAACCTGGAACAAGGCTCTCCACTGGAGACCGCCTGCTGGCGCCACATGCCTGCTGGAGGTGCAGCATGAAAAAGCGCGGCGTTCTTATCGGATGCGGGTTCTTTTCGGAAAACCATCTTCATGCTTGGGCGGAAAACGACGGCGCTGAGATCGTGGCGATTTGCGATCTGGATACCAATCGGCTTGCGACCGTTGGAGATATGTTCGGGATTGAACGCCGCTATACAAACGCGGCGGACATGATCAAGGCAGAGCAGCCGGATTTCGTAGACATCGCAACCACCTCGGCCTCGCATCGTTCCCTAGTGGAACTGTGCGCGCCATCAGTTGGGACAGTCATTTGCCAAAAACCAATCGCCGAAAGTCTCGCCGATGCGCGTGCGATGGTGAACGCATGTAAGACCAACGGCGCCCACTTGATCATCCATGAGAACTTTCGCTGGCAGCGCGCCTTCATGATGATGAAGGCTATGATCGACGAGGGATCAATCGGCACCCCACATTTCGCGCGCTTTGCATTCCGGCATGGCTATGACAACTACGCCAACCAGCCCTACCTCGCACAGATTGAGCGGTTCACAATTATGGATGTGGGGCTGCACCTTTTCGATCTTGCCCGGCATTTCATGGGGGAGGTCGAGCGTTTGGCCTGCACTACACAAAGGCTCAATCCGATCGTTCGCGGCGAAGACGCCTTCACCGCGCTCCTTCAGCATGAAAACGGCGCTACCAGTGTTTGCGATTGCTCCTTTTATGCACGGTATAGCCCGGAACCGTTTCCGAATACGGCTGCCGTTATCGAAGGAGACCAAGGGACATTGGAGCTGGGTCGCGATTTTAAGCTGACCTTGCATACGAAGGATGGTGCGCAAGTGCTGGACACCGAGCCGGACGTGCCTGCATGGGGCGCAAAGCCATGGCACGCAGTCCAGCAAAGCGTCGCGTCTTTTCAAGAGCACGTGGTTGACGTGATGAACGGCAAAGCGGATCCGCAACCTTCCGGCTTGAACAATCTGCAAACGCTGAAGCTCGCCTTGGCCGCCTATGAGGCTGCCGAACATGGTGTGACAATCAACATTCCGACGTGGTGCGAGGACCAACTATGAGCACTGATCGGTTCGAAGCAGACTATCTCATCGAAACGCCTGTTTCTCCGCAAGCCGCCGCCGAAGCGATGGCTGGAGAACAGTCATCTGGCACCTTTGTCAAAATCCCTGGTGAAACACAGGAACTCAAAGAACGTTCTTCGGCACGTGTCGAATATTTGGAGGTGATCGAAGAGGTCTCCTGTCCCAGCCTTTCAGGTGCAGCGCAAAGCCCTGAAGGACCAATCCAACGTGCAATGGTTACGTTGTCTTGGCCGGTCGAGAATATTGGCCCGGACTTGTTGAACCTGATGGCGACAGTCTCGGGAAACCTGTTTGAACTAAAACAGTTTTCAGGTCTGCGCATTCTGGATATCCGCTTGCCAGATGCTTTCGCAAGCGCCTACCCCGGCCCTAGATTTGGCATTGAAGGCACTCGGCGTTTGTCTGGTGTCGGAACCGGCCCACTGATCGGCACCATCGTGAAGCCCAGCGTTGGCTTTGGACCAGATGAGACGGCCAGACTCGTAGATACCTTGGCATCTGCTGGCATTGACTTCATCAAAGACGATGAACTGCAGGCTAATGGACCAAGCTGTCCTTTTGATGAGCGGGTCGATGCGGTGATGCGTGTGATCAATGATCACGCCAATCGCACCGGAAAGAAGGTGATGTTCGCCTTTAACATAACCGGTGAAATAGATGACATGCGCCGCCGCCATGATCTGGTCGTAGCAAAAGGCGGCACCTGTGTGATGGCGAGCCTCAACTCGGTTGGTTTGGCGGGCATGATCGCACTCGGGCGTCACGCGGAACTACCAATTCATGCCCATCGCAATGGTTGGGGGTACCTCTCCCGTCATCCGATGCTTGGCTGGTCATATGTTGCTTGGTCAAAGTTCTGGCGACTGGCAGGTGCAGACCACATGCACGTCAACGGACTGAGCAACAAATTTTGCGAGGACGACGACAGCGTAATCACTTCTGCGAAATCACTGCTCACGCCGATGTTCAGCGAAAAGCCGTGCATTTCCATGCCCGTATTCTCGTCAGGACAGTCAGCAGTCCAACCCCCTGAAACCTATCGTCGTCTGGGAACATCCGACCTCATCTATGCCGCTGGCGGCGGCATCATGGCTCACCCAGATGGACCAGCGGCTGGCGTTGATAGTCTTCGGCAATCCTGGGATGCGGCAATTTCTGGTGTCGAAGCCGAGGACTATGCGCTGACACACCCTCACTTGCTCGAGCACTGAAGGCCTACGGCTCATGATAGCGGCAGACAACACATTGCCCGAAGGCGTCCTCGTCGCCTGGTATGGAGACGACTTCACCGGGTCGGCGGCCGTCATGGAAGCCCTCAGTTTTGGGGGATTGCCATCGGTATTGTTTCTCGACATTCCGACATTGGAACAGCTCCAACGTTTTCAGGGCTTACGCGGCATCGGCATTGCCAGCACGGCGCGGTCCCATGGCAATGACTGGATGGATATCAACCTGCCCGCCGCCTTTGAGTGGCTTGCCGGTTTGCGGGCTCCAATCACCCACTACAAGGTCTGCTCAACGCTGGACTCCGCTCCGCATGTCGGCTCGATTGGCAAAGCCATCGATCTTGCAATGCCAAGTTTTAAAGGCAGATGGGTTCCGTGCCTCATCGCCGCTCCAGCAATACGCCGCTACCAGGCCTTCGGTAACCTCTTCGGCGCGGCACCCGGCGGAGTCTTTCGTCTGGACAGGCACCCTGTCATGGCGCGGCATCCGGTAACTCCAATGGATGAAGCCGATGTCACTCTGCATCTCGCAAAGCAGACCACCCAGACCATCGGCCTCGTTGATCTCGAGGCATTACAAGGTCATGCAGATGAAGCACTCAGGGCCGAGATCGCGAGGGGCGCAAAGATTGTCTGCATCGATACCGTGACCGCAGACGATTTGTCTCGTGCTGGCGAACTGATCTGGCGCAACAGGGAAGACGGGCTTTTCGCGGTAGGTTCGCAAGGGGTGGAATATGCCTTGCTTGCTCACTGGCGAAACGCCAGCCTTCTTGAGCCGACTGAAAGGTCAACCTCTGCTGGCCCCGTGGAAAGAATAATCGCAGTTTCAGGCTCGGTCTCCGCGACGACTTCTGCTCAGGTCAATTGGGCCGAAGAGAACGGTTTTGATGTTGTCCGGCTCGATCCCGTTCAAGTTATCAAGGGTGATGCTGCAGCCGAAAAGTCTGCCTGCGAACAAGCTTTGCAGGTTTTGAGCGCGGGTCGCGATCCTTTGATTCTGACTGCGCGTGGCCCCGACGATCCAACTGTTGAAGCAGTACATGCAGCCGTATCGCATTCAGGCACGACGTCAGAAGCGGCCAATGCAAAGATTGGCGCGGCGCTCGGCAGCGTGCTGGCGCAGTTACTCAAGACAACAGGCCTCAAACGCGCGGTTATTTCAGGCGGCGATACATCGGGTCACGCCATGCGGCAGCTTGATTTGTTCGCCTTGACCGCACTTTCACCAACCATACCCGGAGCAGCCCTGCTGCAAGGCCATTCCGAAACGAAAGCGTTTGACGGTCTGCAACTGGCGCTGAAGGGCGGACAAATGGGCAGCCCGGACTATTTCGGCTGGATCAAACAAGGCGGAGGAACCGCATGACTTATTGGAGAAAAAAATGACAAAGATCGCACTACTCGGAGCTGGTGGAAAAATGGGCGTCCGATTGGCCAAGAACCTGTCTGGGTCGCGCTTCGATGTTGATCATGTCGAGATTTCCGAAGAAGGTCGCAACCGGCTTAAGACGGAAGTTGGCGTGGATACAAAAGAACAGACCGTCGCACTTTCCAACGCCGACATCATCATCTTGGCAGTACCTGATCGCCTGATCGGCAAAATTGCCAAGACCTTTATCGATCAGGTTAAACCCGGCGCGGCATTGATCGTTCTGGACGCAGCCGCACCTTACGCCGGAGAAATGCCGGAACGCGCAGATGTCACTTATTTTTGTACCCATCCGTGTCACCCGGCCCTTTTTGATTTCACGCCTGACATGGCGGCCCAAAAGGATTTCTTTGGCGGCGTTGACGCACCGCAAGGCATCGTCTGCGCGCTGTTCCAAGGGCCCGAAGAGCATTATGCGCTTTGCGAGGAAGTTGCTAAGACAATCTACAGCCCTGTGGCACGCGCTCACCGGTGTTCACTTCAGGACATCGCAGTACTGGAGCCCGCGTTGTCAGAGACAGTCGGCGCTACGCTCGCCCTCGCAATGCGAGACGCAACCGATCGAGCTGTTAGCATGGGAGTCCCGCGCGCCGCTGCGATGGATTTCATGCTTGGTCACCTAAAAATCGAGCTTGGTATTGCCTTTGAGGCCTTTCCGGAGGGCAAATTCTCCGATGGTGCTCTTCATGCGATAGATCAAGCTAAACCAATGATTTTCAAGGACAATTGGTTAGACAACATCTTCAATCTTGAAGCTGTCTCCAAGTCCGTCAAAGACATCTGCAATCCAGGCCAAACGGTCTGAGTGAATGCCGTTACCCGGCACCTAGGCGCAAAGCCTAACATCATTCCAGGGAGGGAACTTATGACCACAACCAGCATGCTTAAACGCAGAACCTTTTTGAAAGGCAGCGCTGCTTTCGGCTCAATGGCAGCACTTGGTGCCTTGCCAAAAATGGCTTCAGCCAAGACCTACGACACGACCCTCAACATCATGTCGCACCCAGGTCAGATCCTACCGATCTACACCCACCAGACTGACTACTTGAAAGAGACTTATGGCATCTCAATGAAGTTGCTCGAAAGTCCAGATCCGACCTCATATCAAGACGCACTCAAGGATCTTCGCTCAGGTGGAGGGAAGTACGATCTTGTGATGCATTTCCCGCGCTTTAACGGTGACCTGACCTCCTCTGGGTATTTGCGCCCACTGGACGATCTTATCGAGAAGCACAACGCACGCGACTTGGTGGACAACATTTCAGACGCGTATCGCGCCCTATATTGCGAATGGGGCGGCGACACCATCGCGATTCCTGTCGATGGCGACGTGGCCATGATGTATTTCCGAAAGGATGCGTTTGAAAACGAAGAAGCCAAGACCCGTTACCGTGAAAAATATGGAAAGGAACTTACCGTTCCAAAGACCTGGGAGGAATTCCTTCAGGTAGCCGAACTATTCACGGGCTGGGATTGGGCAGGCTCAGGCAAGTCCGGCTATGGTTTCCAAACATCGACATGGGATCGTCCGTTCATTGAACAACAGTGGGCCCCGATGATGGCCTCTGCCGGCGGCAACTGGTTCGACGATGACTGCAATCCAGCGTTCAACGGCGAAGCCGGTGTCCGTGCTGCCAACGACTTGCGTGCTTGTCTTGCATTTGCACCTCCAGGATCGGCATCTCTCTCCTGGGGTCAAACCATGGAGACAGTCTTCTCAGAAGATGTCGCGATGGTTCTATGGTACATGGATCTTGGCCGTCTTGGTTGGGCAGAGAACTCGTGGTTTGCCTCGTCTGGGGGCCCGGAGAAGATGGAAAAGTTCGGCTATGCAGAATGGCCTGGCTATGAAGTTGACGGCGTTTATCGCAACTTCAACTCCATGTTCTATGGTCGTGTTATTGGCATGTCCAACTTCACCAAAAACCCCGACGCCTGCATGGAAGTCATTAAGACACTCCTGACCCAGGAACGCCGCGTCCTGTCAATGGATGATGCCCAGTCTGGTTCGGACATGTTTCTCAAGACCGACTACACAACCGATGTATTCAAGAACTTGACACCGCGCCAGGATTTCCTGGACGCAGCGTCTAAGGTTATCAGCAACGGCTTCCCGGAAATGATCATGCCTGGAACCGGCGAATACATGGACGCCCTGCAGGCCGAACTGCATTCCTTCATAAATGGTTCAGGAAGTGCGCAAGAAGCGCTGAACCGTGCAGCCGACCGGTGGCAACAGATCACGGATCGATATGGCCGTGACAAGCAAAAAGAAGCATGGGCAGCTGTCCGCGCCTCCTACAAAAAAGCCGGACTGAATATCGGCGCTTAACACGCCAATAGGGGTGGCCAGAGCCAACTGGCCGCCCCTAGCCTAAGGGAGAATTTTATGGCGACGCTTAAGTTGAACAACGTCTGCAAGAGCTTCGGCTTGGTTGAAATCATCAAAGGTGTGGATTTGGACATCAAAGATGGCGAATTCGTCGTCTTTGTCGGGCCATCCGGTTGCGGAAAATCAACACTGCTTCGGATGATTTCCGGCCTTGAAGAGGTGACAGAAGGCGACATGTGGCTGGATGACGAACGGGTCAATGACCACACTCCGTTTGAGCGCGGCGTCGCAATGGTTTTCCAATCTTATGCGCTGTACCCTCACATGACAGTGGCAGAGAACATGGGTTTTCCGCTGAAAATGGTGAACGCCAGCGCATCCGAAATCGAGCAAAAAATCGCCGCTGCCGCAGATATTCTGCAATTGGGTCACCTGCTTGATCGACGTCCGGACCAACTCTCCGGAGGCCAAAAGCAACGTGTCGCTATGGGACGTACAATCGTACGGGACCCAAAACTGTTCTTGTTTGATGAGCCCCTGTCCAACTTGGACGCAGACTTGCGCATTGAGATGCGGATTGAAATCGAAAAGCTGCACAAGAGACTGGCCGCCACAATGATCTATGTGACCCACGACCAGGTGGAAGCCATGACACTGGCAGACCGGATTGTGGTGTTGCGCGATGGTGTGATCGAACAGACTGGAGCCCCACTAGACCTTTACGAACGCCCTGCGAACACATTTGTTGCAAGTTTCCTAGGGTCTCCCAAAATCAATTTCCTGGACGCGACCCTTATCGATTGCGATTCAACATCTTCGAAACTCGCGCTTCAGGATGGAACAGAAGTGGCCCTCCCCATCGCTGCCGACGTTACGCAAAAAGGGCAGTCGATGAAGATCGGTATCCGCCCGGAAGACCTGGTCCTGGGAGACGGACATTTTCAGATCCCATTCCAAATGGAATTGCATGAGCGGCTCGGTCCGACATCCTACCTTTACGGAGAGAGCGCCGGAAGCAAGGTAATTGCAGAACACAGAGGTCGAGGCAGCGTAGACCCCACTCAAGCAAAAAGTCTTGGTGTCGATGCCGCTCAGGCGCACCTCTTCGACCGAAACGGTGTTTCCGTCCTAAGTGCAGGGGGAACAGCATGAGCGCGCAGCAAACATCGTTGGTTGGTATGAAAAGGCCGTCGCGTAGGGCACTGCGCAACCGCATCAAAAAGACCGTGCCCTGGATGATAATCTCTGCCTTCTTGGTCTTCGCACTGTTTCCCGTCTACTGGATTATTCTCATCGCGTTCCGCCCGCGCGGCGATATTTTCCAGTATCCGGCGGCACTGCTCCCGACAAATATGAGCCTCGATAACATCCGTTACGTTTGGTTCGGAAGCGAGACCAACGATCCAGTCATCGGTTTTTTGGGAACAAGCCTGGTCATTTCAGTCACCGCAAGCGTCATCGCGATTGCTTTCGGGGTTTGTTGTGCCTACGCACTTGGGAGGTTTCGCATTGGTGGCAACTTTCTATCGGTATGGATCCTCTCACAACGCTTTCTCCCGCCAATTGCTTTGGTAGTACCCCTGTACCTCATGTTCCGAGAGTTAGGCCTTCTCGATACCTATCTGGGTCTGATCATTCTCTACGCGACGTTCACCATCCCGATCGTTGTCTGGCTGATGCTTGGGTATGTTGAAAGTGCTCCGCGGGAACTGGAGGAAGCCGCCTATGTTGATGGAGCGGGCTATTGGACCACGTTCGTGCGCGTTGCCCTGCCCGTCCTGAAACCCGGCCTGTCAGTCGCGGCGGTGTTCACCTTCATCTTTATCTGGAACGAATATGTTCTTGCCTACCAGCTTGCCGGGGACGACGTAGCAACAATTACCGTTTACCTGCCCCGCCTGCGCAGTGCGATTGCCGAACTCTACGGAGAAATCGCAGCAGCCTCGTTGCTATCAGTCCTGCCGGCCATACTCTTTGCCGGGATGATGCAGCGTTTCCTTGTCCGAGGCCTCGCCTTCGGCGGCTTGAAATAGGAACAAAACCATGCGTGGACAAACAAAATTTGCCTGGTCAATGGCTGCACCGTCGATCATTGCACTGATCGCCTTGGGTATCGTACCGCTGGTGTGGATGGTCTGGACCGCTTTCCAGGCCTTTTCTCCAAATCCGACTCTGCCCCCCCAATTCATAGGTCTGGGCAATTTCGAAAGCCTGACGAGTGATCCGCAGTTCCTGGGCTCTTTGAAGATTACGGCAATCGTACTTGTGGCAGCCTTGTTCCTGCAGCTGGTACTGGGGTTCATTCTGGCCTTGGCACTCTATGCTATTGAAAGAGGCCGAGCACTTGTGGTCAGTCTTCTGCTGATCCCAACAGCAATAGCCCCGATCGTTGCAGGCATTGTATGGTGGATGCTTTTCAATGCGCGTTTTGGCGCGATCAACTCCATCCTTCTGCAATGGTTCGGCGTGGATCCAGTCAACTGGACAATTGAAATGCCGACTGCGCTGATTGCAATCGTCGTCGCCGTTGTCTGGCAATGGACACCCTTCGTTGCCATCATTCTGCTGGGCGGACTAACCACCATTCCGCGCGATGTGCTGGATGCGGCCAAGATCGATGGAGCACCTGCACGGCGGGTCCTGCGCTATATCATCTTGCCGATGATGCGGCCCTTCTTTCTCGTCGTCGGACTGCTGATGATCATCGAGATTGTTCGCCTGTACGAGTTGCCGTTTTTCATTACACAAGGCGGCCCGGGCAATGAAACTGTCGTCGCCGGTGTTTATCTCTTCAAACTCGCCTTTAGTTTCTTTGATCTTGGACGCGCATCAATGATGTCAGTGTTTCTCGTCATCTCACTTTCCATCGTCGCAGCGCTCTACATGCGACTGGTCGCAGATAAAAAGAGCGCGGCATGATCCGTCATGTCGCCCTTTTTCGCTTCAAGAACAGCATTCCAGAGCCCGATCTGGATGCCGTTCTGCAGAGGTTTCATGGTCTCAAAGGCAAAGTCGCAGGGCTGCAATCGGTCCATGTCGGTGCCAACTGCAGCCCAGAAACACTGGATAAAGGTTTCTTGCGTGGCATTATTCTGGATTTTGACAGCATCGAGAGTTTGCAGGGATACCTCTCCCACCCAGCGCATGTGGCCATAGCAGAAGACGTAATTGCCAGTCTCGCCAACAGTCTTGACGAGGACGTTATCGTCTTTGATCTGCAGACTGGCGAATAGTCAGGCAAAACTTGCGGTGGTGCCCTCCCCGCCGCAGGACACCCGCCCGATCACACAGACCGTCGACCTCGCCCACAGCGTATAGCCCTATGGTCCACCAGAAAACCAAGCACAAATAATAAAGGCACCCAAATCCGGGTGCCTTTTGTGCGAACTACGGTGAGATTTACTTACAAGACGCAAATAACAAAGCAACAAAGAGGATAATGGTGGGCCCGGAGGGAGCGCCCACCACGACCTTAACGCCTTGAAATCGCGGCGTTGAAGGCAACGGACGGATATCTCGGACAGTCGGAGCAAACAAAATCCGACTTGAAAAATGCGCTCAAACTGTACGCCGAGTGGCAGGATGTCTATCTTCCCAGGCAAGCGAAAAGGGCGTCAGACCTCGCAACGCTCAAACGGAGCTTCAAGAGCAGGAAGTTTCCGAAGGCGTCCGCCCAACCCTTCATCGACCGGTACGTTTCACTTTTCGATGCTGGTGATGCCGACGCATTGCGCAAGACCCAGCTTGAGTTGCCCTGGGCCCATGAAATTTTCCCTCTCTATGAGGACGGTTCAGATCGATCTAGCCACAGCGAGCAAGACATGAAACGTTTCTTCGAGATCAAGCGAAAGAAACGAGATCAAACACGACAAGGCGAGCAGTCTGGATGCTGCACCAGCTATGCGACCTAGACCGCTTGCGCGCCCATAGTTGCCATAGGCTGTAGTCTCAACCAATGACAGCTTCGTGCCGCCAAGTCGGATGTTCAGTAGTTTGGCAGCAGATCCCGAAAACCGACGTTCATTCCGAATGCAACGAAATCACGGGATGGGCGGAAAGCGGTCGTTCGCTGCGGTTCAAACAAATGACCAAAATGGGGCCGGAGGCGGACTGTCGGCTTCTGTTTGACGGATGTCTGTCACCGGACATCAGAAACGGCGCTTCCATCGTCGCTTAATGGACGCAATTTTAAGTACGTTCCTTCATCCAGCGACTACAGTGCGATGGTTTGAAACAAGTTTCCTAAGATTAATCGACTAAGCTTTTACGTCTTCGGCCTTTGGCATACCTAGCGCAATAGATTCTGTAGCGATCAGGTGCCACACATCATCCAACCCGTCTAAGCGGCACCACTATGAGGCGCAATTTTTCCCCTGCAAGTTTGCAACCGATCCCGAAAAGAAGAAGGTGTTCACAACTCCCGAGTTGTTCCCTCCGTTTTTCCAAGCAAGTCAACGATATTGCACAAAAGCGCGGAATTGTTTGCACAAACGGCCGTTGTCCGAATCAAACAATCCGTAATTTCATATGGATGTATTCTTGGTTTCCCAGGAGGGCTTCAGCAGAAGTTGCTGAAATCCCCTAAGGAGGCATCGGAAATTCATATCTCACTCAAGGCGGGGGCATTGTGATTGACGGTCTATTGAGGGTTGATGAAACGGCGTCGATGTGCCGGCGGGCAAGTTCAAGGGGGACTGGGCAAAGTTCCCGTCAATGGGCGAGGCACCCCAAGTCTTGCGGAAGACAGCTTTGCCTCGAGGCCGAAAGATGGAGTCCATGGGCCTCAGTCTGCTCTCGGAACCCAGAATGATGCGTTCACGTTCGCACGCGGGCGGGCGATCAGAATCGAATACGTCATTCACTCCGCCTGATAGCAATCCCTCTCACAGCACATTCGCGACCAGCCATGACCATCGAGATCCGGAGAAGGAAGTTTCCCCCTTCTTGAGTTTCGACACCGAGCGGTTTGCAGCCAAGGATCAGTATGAAGCGTACCGCTCGGAGATGATCCTCCTGCGCGAGGCTTCAAGCCTGAAGGAGCAGACGAACGGTGGTTTCAAAGCCGAGATAACCGGCTTTCAACTCGACAGCATGACGGCCGTTAACTTCCAATCGGAAGCCTACGCCATGAAGCGGACGAAACGGAATGTGAACGCGTTTGGCGAAAATTTCTGGATGCTGTCGTACATCATCAAGGGAGCCGTTACCCTTGAATTGAATGGAGCAGTCCTGCAGGTGAGGCAGCGAGAGTTTGAACTTCGGTCCATGACCGATCCATTCCAGGCGCGCCGCACAGACGGCGAAGTCTTCATGCTAACCCTGCCACGCGCCCAATTTACAGGCCTGGAACAGCTTTTCGACAGCATATCGACAAGCGAGAATAACCACTGTTTTCATCCACTGCTTCGGCACTACATGTTAAACTTAAAAGAATTGCTGCCTTATACGAAACGCAGTGAAGTCTCCTCGGTCGAGGAAGCAACGATTTCCATGATCCGAGCGTGCGTTTCCTGCGCACCGGATGACATCGCGGCGGCTAGGAACTCGATTTTGTCAACGCAATTCGATGTGGCCAAGAAATTCATCGATAAGAATCTGACCCTGCCAGAACTGAATGCGGATCTCGTCCAGGCTTTTCTGAACGTTTCCCGACGTCAGCTATACAGGGTGTTTTCCGAGTATAACGGAGTTGAGCGGTATATCAGGTTGCGTCGTTTGCGCGCCTGCTATCAGGAATTTTTGTCTCAGGCGGAGGGAAAAAACGTACATAATGTCGCGGAAAAATACGGCTTCATGGATCAGACAGGGTTCATTCGACACTTCCGGACCGAATTCGACTGCCGGCCCGGCGAAGCCCGGGAAATGGCGCAGGAGATGGCCAAGTCATCGATCTATGCGCAGATCAACGATCGGTAGTTCGCACTTTGCCAAAGTCATTATATATAAATCCGGGCGTTATCCGGCGATACTTTGTTCAATTTCAAGTTGAGCAAATGTATTCTTCTAATAATATTTTAATGATATGATCAATTATTTTTAGATTTTACGAATTCACTATAATTTTATTTAAAATGTTACTTCAACAGAATATTCTCCTAAGAATTATTCTTTGTATTGTTATTTTTTCGAATAAAATTACGTATATGTACGTATAGTGACAACTTGCGTCAGTTTCCTGTATCTGGAGATATGGCCATCCTGCCGGAAGATAGAAACATAATAAAAGATAGCGTTTCAGCTCGTTTTGTCCCTCAAACGAGATTATCATCTCTAACAGAAGTTAAGATAAATCAGTTTAATTACTGGCGTAATCTGATGGATCCGATAGCTAAAATCGACACCTCCATCCCTCCGGAGGAGGGATTTACGCTGGATTTTCGGGGGTATAACCTGAATTCTATCCTGATTGCGGATGTAACTTCTGATCCCTTCAGTTTTGTGCGCTCGGATACTCATATCAGGAATGGCCTTTCCGATTATTGGCATATCCTTCTGACATGTTCCGGGTGCTTGGTCAGTGAAAGTTCGGGGACCATTCTGCGCAGTCCCGCCGGCAGCTTGCAGGTCACATCCATGTCGGTGCCCTTCACAGGCAGGTTCAACAGGACCAGGGGGCTATTTATTTTTTTGCGAAGGGATCTGTTCGCGTCCCAGTCACTTGCCCTCGATGCAGCTCATCACACTCATCTCAACGGAACGATCGCGGAGCTCTTGAAGAGTTTTCTTCGCTCTCTCGGGAGTTATTTGCCCACACTGGAGATTGAGGAAGTGCCTGCCGTTGAAAAATCCTTGCTTGCCCTCCTTAATGCCACTTTCCGTCCCACGGAAGGGACGATTGCCGAGGCAGATGAAACTCTTTCTGCGACCCGTTTGGGTGTCGCCAAGGCCTTCATCAAGTCAAATCTGAGAACGCCGGATCTCGGCATAGGTATGCTGTGCCGTGAACTCGGGATTTCGCGCCGGAAACTTTATTATCTCTTCGAGCCGGACGGAGGTGTCGCCAGCTACATTCGGCGGCAAAGGCTGATTGCTTGCAGGGATGCGATCAGAAATACCACGGAGCATAAATTCATAAGCACAATCGCCTATAGCTACGGCTTCACTGACTACTCGAGATTCGGAAAGCACTTTCTTGCCGAGTTCGGATATCGTCCGAGTGAAGCAAAGTCCGCTCAGGATCACGCGCAAGTGCCGGATTCCGCGGGCGCCCAAAATCTTGCCGATTGGCTTACTCGGGGTCCGACTCGGTAGGGTGCCGGTTCTTGCCGGAACCTGTTGATGGATACACGATAGGGATCCCATCTGCCGTGCTCTCGACAGACGCGGCATGGTTATCCGTCTCGCGACAGCGTGGTTAGCCCACACATACTCCCCAAGCCGTGCTTGCATTCCCCAGCCGCCCGAACTGTCCGATCCTTTTCAAGTAATTATGTGCTATCCCCCTGGTTCTGCACAATAAGCTGTAAGAATTGCACCAATTGCCATTGCGCCTTTTCAAGATCATTCGGAAGATTACTGGGCTGTAAGTTCGGTGAGTGATTACAAATAGGCTAAATTATGAATTTGTTATTTACTTTCCATAAACCAAGATCGGCATTCTTGCATCTTTGCTTGAGTGCGAGATCTCGAGATCTCGAGATCTCCCCTGCGTGACGGGATCCCATCTTCCGGCGAGGAGGCTCGCGCGATGAATGTGAAACGGGCTCCGGATCGGGTGCAAGCCGATCGGGAGCCTCTCTTCCAGACGATGATCGAAAGCTTGCCTGATCTTCTGATCCGGTATGAACCGGATGGCCGCGTCCAGTATGTAAACAGAAGCCTGACCGAGCTGTTCGGCGAGCTGCGGGAAATCCCGACGCGAGGTGGTAACGCCGCGGAGGACGGGAGGCAGGCTGAGAGCGCCTATCATCGAACCGTGCGGGCCCAGGCTTCCTGGGTTTTTCAAACGGGGCGGGCTGTGACGATCGAGCAGCCCCTGGAACGGCCGGCTGGGGACAAGGTGGTTCAGGAAATTCGCCTTGTTCCGGAATTTGGCGCCGACGGACAGGTGAAGACGGTGCTCGCCATCGCGCGGAACATGACACCGTGGAAAGCCGCCGAACAGCATCTGAGAGCCAAGGAGCGGGAGCTGGAGGAACTTGCCTGCAAAGACAGTCTGACCGGGCTCGCGAACCGCATTGCCTTCCAGAGGGAACTTCGTCAGCGGCTTGAGCACCTTTCGGGACACGGCGGCAGGATTGCGCTCCTCACGCTCGGTATTGACCGGTTCAAGGCGGTGAATGACACGCTTGGACATTGTTGCGGTGATCAGATGCTGAAGGAGTGCGCCAGCCGACTTGTGGCATCTGTTGGCGACAAGGGATATGTCGCGCGTCTCGGGGGCGACGAATTTGGTGTCATCCTTTTTCATGTGGCTGATCGGTGCGAAGCGCTCGAGACGGCACACGCCCTGGCGCGGGACATCTCGCGGCCCATGAGGATAGGGACAAACAATATCTCGATCAGCACCAGCCTTGGTGTTGCGATCGGTCCTGACGACAGCGCGGACGAGGACGAGTTGGTGCGCTTCTCCGATATCGCGCTCTACGAGGCCAAGCCCCTGGGGCGGAATGCCGCCTGCAGCTTTTCATGCGAGATGCGCGACAGGTTTGAAAAGCGGTTCGAAGCGGAGCGTCTGATCGCGGAGGGAATTACGCTCAACCAGTTCTCGGTCGTGTTTCAGCCGAAGGTGGAGCTGGCGACAGGAGAAATCATCGGCGCGGAAGCGTTGTGCCGCTGGAGGCACCCCCAGCTCGGCATGATCTCGCCAGAGGACTTCATTCCAGTGGCGGAGGAGACCGGCCTCATTCTGGATCTGGGCAAACTGGTCCTGACGAAGGCTTGCCAATTCGCCGTGATCTGCAATTCGAAAAGAATGCTCCCGATTCTGATCGCGGTGAATGTTTCAGCGCGCCAGCTGGCATTCGAAGGATTCACTGGAACGCTTGCCGACTGTCTGCATCAAACAGGATGCAAGGCGGAATGGTTAGAGTTGGAGTTGACGGAAAGCAATTTTCTGGACGACGACCAGGCGATCATCCGGTCGATGAAAGCCATGTCAGCTTCTGGAATTCGGCTGAGCATCGATGATTTCGGAACGGGCTATTCTTCGTTGAGTTATCTAAGTCGCTTGCCCGTCAACACGCTGAAAATCGACAAAGCGTTTACTTGTGGCATGAAAACCGATCCCAGACAGGAGGTTCTTGTCCGAGCGATCATCACCATGGCTCAGGGGCTGGGAATGTTAACGGTCGCCGAGGGTATCGAGAACGAAGACGTTGCCAAAAAGCTCCTCATGATGGGCTGTGACACCGGGCAAGGCTTCTATTTTCACAAACCGCTCTCAGCAGAGGTTCTGCTCGAGGAGTTGCGCGGAAGGTGTTCGTTCGAGGAACTCGGCATCTCCTTTAGGTAACGAGAGCATCCGGGAGATGCTGACCGCGAGTTCCCGTTCCGATCTTCAAGAAGAGCATATGCATAATGCAGCCGCTGCCGTTCCCGGCAGACCGGTTGACGGCGGCGCTCGGGCATCCTTTCGGCCTGTTCGCGGACAAGCGACTTGACCAATTTCACAGCCCCCGGATCGGACACGCGACTCAGTCGATCCGGTCCGTCGCCGCTTCACCTCCCGATTTCAATTTTCGATTTGCGTTAGCGGATAGCCCTGGCCGCAGGTCCGGCGACCAGCAGTCATACGTATTTGCACAAACCGCCTAACAAAGTGCACTCACAGCTAATGCCAAAAATAGCGAATAAGAAAACAAGTAAATCATAGTATTGCGTCCCCAAAAACAAAACAGTTGCGAATATTACTGGAAATTTCGCGTGGAATAAAAAGGTTAACAAGAAGTTAAAATTTATTTTTTCTTTTTGATTCCTTGAATTCCCAGATTTCCAGCCGCCGTTCGCCTGCTATCTGGGATTCCGGAAGATGAATAACTTGGATACCGCCCGCTCGCGCGCGGTTCGTTGGATGAATAACTTGGATATCGCCCGCTCGCGCGCGGCTCGTTGGCTGACTGCCACCTGTTTGGCGATGTTGGTGCTATTGGTATTGGCTCCCCGTGATGCTCGTGCGCAATTTGCCTGCGACGGCAGTCTGTTCTTGACGCAGGGGGCAGGAAACACCGAACTCAGCCTTGTCAATCTGGCTGATCCTGTCACTTACACCCCGCAAGGGCCACCCGCGTCGATCGTTTACAATGCGACCGCATTCAATCCCCTGGACAATTTCCTGTATGCGATCCGGCAAACGGGAAATCCCGGGGTAAATGCTGAACTCTATCAGATTCAGACAGACGGCAGCGCCGTTCTGATCGGTGCAGTCAACGACTTGCCTACATCGGATCGTTACCTGTCCGGGACCTTCGATTCGTCTGGAAAATACTATCTCGTTCCCGAAGGTGGCGCGGTCAACGGCTCAGATCGTATTTACAGCATCGATTTCACATCTGGAGCGCCGTATACCGCGGTGCAACACCAGCTGAGCCAGCAAATCAAGGTGTTCGACATTGTCTCCATGGATGGACTTCTCTATGCGGTCACCGGGCCTCAGGGCACCGCGAACACGCTGGTTCGCATCAACCCTCCTCCTCCGGGTCCGGGGATTTGGCCGGTGACCACCGTTGGAGCGACGGGGACGGATTTTACCTTCGGCGCGGTGTTCGGTTCGGATTCCCAGGGACCCACTGCAGCCGAAATGTATGGGGTCTCCAACCAGGGTGACGGGCTCTACATGTTCAACCTCACGACGGGTACAGCAACAAAGATCGCCAACGCCCCCGGCTCGACGGTGAACGACGGAGCGAACTGCCCCACCACACGCGTTGTTTTCCCGGTCGACATCTCCGTCGCCAAGACCAACACCCCGGCAAGCGGTGACGACGACCTTGCAGATGACAGCTACGTTCCAGGTGAGACCCGAACTTACTCGATCGTGGTGACCAATAACGGGCCGTTCGACGCCAACGTGGTTTTTGTCAAAGAGACCTTGCCCGTAGGAACCTCTGCCGGAGGTATCTGGCTCTGTGCAGGCGACCGCACCTCAAATGGTGGCAAATGCGGCATTGGCGGCGGGTCGGGGGTGATGAACACCGATATCAGCTTGCCCGTCGGCGCGGAAGTCGTCCTGACACAGCCCGTCACGGTTCCAGGTTCCTATACCGGCGACCTGGTCAATACCGTGATTGTGACCCCAGGCGTTGGCATCACGGATACCGACAGCACCAACAACACTGCTCTTGATAGCGACCTGCCTCCGATCGGGCTCGACAAGGCCCTCACAGGCGAGACCGGCAGCACAAACGGGCTTGCCGAACCGGGCGAAACGCTCACCTATTCGATTACCCTGACCAATACGAGCTCTTCTGATCAAACGTATACGCTGCGGGACGCATTCACTCCACTTGGCGCAGTCGACACCGGCGGAACTGTCACTGCGTCCAATGGGGGTGTCTACGATCCGGCAACCGGGGTTACAACCTGGACAAACCTTGTGATTCCGGCAGCAGTGGGAGCAGTCCCTGGCAGCTTGACCGTCACGGTTTCAATCCCCCTTGGAACCCTGCAGGGGATCGTCGAGGTTCGCAACCTGCTACCGGACTGCGTGGATACCGGGAGCAATACATGCGAGGTGGTGACTCCGGCGCCTCCAGGGGTCACCGAGAGCAAGGCTTTGACCGGCGAGACCGGCAGCACGGACGGCGTTGCCGAACCGGGCGAGACGCTCACTTACACCATTACGCTGAGCAATACCGGCAGTGAAGATCCGAACTACACGCTGGTCGATACGTTCACACCGCTTGGCGCCATCGACACCGGGCGTACAGTCACGGCCTCGGATGGCGGCGTTTACAATCCGGCGACCGGGACAATCACCTGGACGGGTCTGACCGTACCCGCGGTCAATGCCGGAGTTCCGGGAATTAAAACGGTAACGGTCAGCGTTCCTCTCAACAACTTGGAGGGGATCACCGAGGTCCGAAACCTCCTGCCGAACTGCGTTGCCAGCGCCACGACCACCTGTGAGGTCGTTACGCCGACCGGAGAGCCAAACGTCACGCTCGCCAAGGCGTTGACCGATGAGAGTGGTATTCAGGACGGCTTGGCGGAACCGGGCGAACTCCTGACCTACACAATCACGCTGACGAACAGTGGGGGGGCTAATCAGACTAATTTTTCAGTCATCGATGTATTCGACACCAACACGACGTTTGTCGAGGCTGATAATGGGGGGCTGGCCTCCGGGCACCAGATAACCTGGACCGGTCTGACTATTCCGGCCGGAGGCACGTTGGAACTGACCGTTGTGGTTCAGGTGGTTGACGTCATACCCGAGGGTGTGACTGAGGTCCTGAACCTGGTTTATGACCCCACGGGCCCGCCGCCGGACTGCACGAGCCCCGATCCCCGATGCGTGGAAACACCCGTCGGAGATCCTGACGGCAGTGTTACCGTTCTGAAGCGTGCCGAAGTTCATAAGGTCCATCGCGGGGACAAGGTTCCCTACGTCATAACCGTCACCAATAACTCCGCATTCGCTCCCACCACCGTTACGGTCACTGACCGTATTCCCTCCGGCTTCCGCTATGTCGCGGGATCCGCCAGCGTCGACGGAGTCACGACCGAGCCCACGATCTCCGGACGAACTCTGTCCTTCCCCAACGTGACACTGGCGGCGCAGCAAACAAAAGAAGTCCGGCTGCAACTCCTTGTTCTCAGCACGGTCGAAGCGGGACGGCACCGGAACTATGCCAACGCCATCGATCCCACTGGCGATCCGGTGGGGCCGGATGCAATTGCCGATGTGATCGTTCTCGTCGACGCGATTTTCGACTGCGGCGACATCATCGGCAAGGTTTTCGATGATCTGAACCGCAATGGTTATCAGGACCAGGGAGAACCCGGCCTGCCCGGCGTGCGTGTCGCCACGGTGCGGGGGCTGCTGATCACGACCGACCGGTACGGGCGCTTCCACGTCCCTTGTGCAGATCTGCCTGATCCGCGCATTGGCTCGAACTTCATCATGAAACTCGACACCCGGACGCTGCCCACAGGGTACCGCGTCATCACGGAGAACCCGCGTGTGGTCCGGCTGACTGCCGGCAAGATGACCAAGCTCAATTTCGGGGCTGCCATCGGGCGGGTGCTTCGCGTCGACCTGACGGACGAGGCTTTCGAACCGGACAACATTGAACTGAAGCCACGCTGGGAAGCCGGTTTGCCGCGGCTTATCACCCTGCTCGCAGAAGAGCAGTCGACCCTGCGCCTGAGCTACGTCGGCGCCGAGGTCGATGCCGATCTCGCTCATCGACGCCTCCATCAACTGAAACGAGCCATCGCGGACCTCTGGGCCCAAAGGTCTGGCCGCTACCGGCTTGATATCGAAACGCGCGCGGAGATGAAACGATGAGCTCCTTCAAGATCATGGAAAACCGAAACATCCGCGCCGCACGTCATGTCGGACTTGTCCAGGTGCTGATGATGGGTACGGCGCTGCATGCGCTTGTCCTGACCGATGCGCCCGCTGTTGCGCAGACCGCTGCCGAAACCGGCATATGCGTTGCTACGGATTGCACCACCCATACAAGGGGAAAGGCAATCGACAACAGCGCCAGCGGCAATCTGCCGATCGGAAAAAACACGGAACGGGAGACCTTGGCGGATCAGGGGACAATTCCCTTCTCGATCAGTGTCGATGGACAGGTGGTAGACGAAAGTGGCGAACTCCGGCCGCCGGCGTTCGGCTCGCCGGAAGGCGCGAAGTCCGTTGATCGTCAGCGCAAAACGGACCTTGACCTGAGCGCCGTGGATATTCAGGTGAAGTTTGACGGCCTGGATCAGAAGACGATGCTCAACGTTTCAACGACACCGATCCGGCGTGCGTATCGACCGGGCGAACAGGTCCGCTTCCTGGCGACGGCAAATTATCCCGCCTTCATCCAGAGAGCCGAGATCAGGATCCAGGCCCTGCGGCAGATCGGGGCGCAAAAGCACGTTGACGCGATCCCTGTTCAAGTCAACGGAGAAGCGTCCTGGACAGTACCGGACGGAGACGAGCGGGACTTCAGTTATGTCCTGCGGGTTTATGATGCTAAAGGACGGTATGACGAGACGTCGCCGCTGACCATCACGCGCAGCGAAGCAGGTTTCAAACCGGCCGCCGAACAGCCTGCAGTAGCTCCGGGCATGGCGGAAGACCGGACAGAGGTCAAAAACATCCCGGTTTATGGCGGCGCAGTCACCGTCTATGGCCGCAATGTCCCCCCTGGCTACGACATTGTCGCTTTTGGTGAACGGATCCCCGTCGATCCGGACAGGGCATTCGTCGCCCAGCGGATTTTACCGCCCGGCCAGCGAGACGTTGATGTTGCCGTTGAGGGCCCCTCAAAGAGTGGCGGGCTCAGCTTCAGTCGCTCTGTGGACATTCCCGAAAACGACTGGTTCTACGTTGCGATGGCGGACCTCACCGTCGGCAGGCGATCGGGCGACAAGGCGATCGAAACGGTACGCTCCGGAGAGTACGACAGCGTCTACAACAAAGGCCGCCTTGCCTTCTATCTGAAAGGCAAGATCAAGGGGAAGTACATCCTGACGGCCGCCGCGGATACCGGAGAGGACGAGTTGAAGAACATGTTCCGCGGTTTCGATGCAAAGGATCCCAGGCAGGTTCTGCGGCGCATCGACCCTGAGGAATACTATCCTGTCTACGGCGATGACTCCTCGATCGTGGATGACGCTCCAAGCCAGGGCAAGTTCTACGTCCGGCTGGATCACGGCAACAGCCATGTGATGTGGGGTGATTACAAGACCGGGATCACGGGATCCGAATTCATCCGTTCCAACAGAAGCCTGTACGGCGCGAATGCCGTCTACCGGTCGGAGGCTGTCACTTCACGCGGCGATCTGCGCACGGAAGCAACCGCTTACGCGAGCCAGCCCGATACCCAGGTGCAGCACGACCAGTTTCTGGCAACCGGCGGATCCGCCTATTTCCTGAAAAGGCAGGATCTCACGGTAGGTTCGGAGACATTGACGGTCGAGATCCGGGACCGCACGACCGGTCAGGTGATCGAACGTCAGTACCTGCGGGAAGGAGAGGACTATACCGTCAATTACATGCAGGGTTTGGTCATTTTGAACCAACCTCTGTCGACGTCGACGGTCACAACGAACGCTGTGCGCGACGGTGCGCTCGGCGGCTACAATGTCTATTTGGTCGCCCAGTACGAATACACGCCGACGCTCGATGAGGTTAACGGCTTCGCCCATGGCGGCCGGGTGCAGCACTGGCTGACCGACAACGTGCGTGTCGGCGTGAGCGAGATGACCGACAAGAGCGGTGAGGCCGATCAAACAGCCTATGGCGTCGATCTTGAACTTCGCCCGACGGACACCAGCTTTCTGGGGTTTGAAATTGCCCGGTCGAACGGACCGGGCTTCGGATCATCCGTCTCAACCGATGGCGGCCTGACCATTTCGGACGAAACCTCGAGCCCGCCACAAAACAAGACCGCCAACGCCTACCGGGTCAACGGCCAACTTGACCTTGAGGATCTGTCGCTGCCGGGGCTCACCGGGACGATAGATGGATACTACGAAAACAAGGAGGCGGGCTTTGCGACACTGACGGAGGAACTCCTTACCGGTCGAACGATTTGGGGGGCACATGCCGATCTCGGGTTTTCCGATGATCTGGGTCTCCGCTTCGGCTACGACGATCTCCGGGATGGCGACGGACAGATCAAGCGTGACGCGGATGCCGAAATCCGTTGGGATCTGAATGACCGCTGGAGAGTTGCATTGGGCGGTTCCTTCAAGGAGGTGTATTCACCGAGTGCCATCGCGGCCGGCAAGTCTGGCTATGACGGCTCAAGGGTGGACGGTGGCGCACGCGTCGACTACCGGCCGGATGACGATCATCTGCTTTACGTCTTCGGTCAGGCCACGCTCGGCCGGTCCGGTGATATCGACAACAACAACCGCGGCGGTATCGGAGTGGAGGCCACGATCACTGAAAAGATAAAAGCCTCAGCTGAGATTTCCTATGGAACACATGGACTGGGAGCCCTTGCGGCACTCTCCTATAGCCCGACAGCGGATGACCGGTATTACCTTGGGTATCGGCTAGATCCGAACCGTTCCTTTGATCTGGAAACCGGCGAAATTCCCTACGGAACGGACAAGGGTGCGATCGTGGTCGGCCTCCGCCGCAAGGTGAATGACACGACCTCCGTCTATGCAGAGGACAACTACGACATGTTCGGCCGCCGCCATTCGCTCGCGCAAACCTATGGCGTGGTCTATACCCCGGATGCCGACTGGACAATGGAGGGAAGCTTCGAGGCCGGTTTTATCCAGGATGACACCATCGATGGGGGTACAGGCCTGGAACGGTCCGACTATGACCGGTACGCGGGATCTATGGGGGTCGGTTACTACAACGAGGAAACCGGGGTACGGGGCCGCATTCGCGGAGAAGGACGATTTGAGCGGTCCGACGACGGAACCCGGAATCGTAACACCTATCTGCTCTCATCGGGTCTGAGCTGGAACACCGACAAGGATTGGCGGATGATCGCCGCCGTCGACACCGTGTTATCCGACGACGGGGATGGGTCGTTTCTGGACGGGAACTATGTGGAGGCGTCGCTTGGCTATGCCTATCGCCCGATCGACAACGATCGCCTGAACGCGCTGTTCCGCTCTTCTTTTCTGTATGATCTCCCGGGCGAAAACCAGGTCAGCGCGGTCTCGGGAACCGAGAATGGCTACAGTCAGAGAAGCTACATCCTATCCGCCGATGTCGCCTACGATTTGTATCCCTGGCTGACACTTGGCAGCAAATACGGTTTCCGGATCGGAGAGGTGAAGCAAGAAGGGGTTTCCGAATGGACATCGTCCTCGGCTCACTTGCTGACGACCCGTGCCGACATGCATTTCATCAAAAACTGGGATGTATTGATCGAAGGACGCGTTCTGGCCTCTCCCTCTGCCGAGACCACGGATTTCGGCGCGTTGACCGCGGTTTACCGGCATGTCGGCGAAAACTTCAAGGTGGGGCTTGGCTACAATTTCGGCAGCTTCTCCGATGACCTGAGAGACCAGACCCTCAATGATCGGGGAGTGTTCCTGAATGTCGTCGGGAAATACTGACCGGGCGGAGGAGCGGCAGGGAAAGACAGCTGCCGTCCTTTCCCGGCGGGAGGTGGTTCTGGGAATGTGCGCCGGAGGGCTGACCGGTTGCGTCGGCTCTCCGGCTCCCGAGGCCAGTCC
>JABXHV010000134.1 GCA_013373445.1 Paracoccaceae bacterium
GATTCAGACGCTGCATGTGTTTTTAGGCCTATGAATATACTTGATTTTTGGAATAGGTGGTATTGAACAATCTGAGTTCTGATTCTAAAGAAGCACCAAAACAGTGCTTGATGTTTAGTAACTCGTTGGGTTTTTTTCCCAATTACTTTGTGCCTTTGCCCCAGTTAGTGTTGATGTTATTACATACCCTTCAACTTTGCCTGGGGTAGTAATTTCATTCAAAATCATATTGCCTATATTTTGCTTTTCCTTCTCGCCTGATTTGGCCATGCCATTTGCAGTTAACAAAACCCAAGGTTTGGACATTTGCTTTCCTTTCGCAGCTGAATGACCTAGGACAGCTCCAGGTCCTTTCGCTTCCACTATGCAAATCGTTCCATTTGGTTTTTTCCAGACTTGATCGTATCCAACTCCTTTTGCAAAACCAAATAGAAGTTTCCAACTTGTCAAGTCCAAAATGCTGTTTGTCGCATTAACTTCCCCTATTACTTCAGTTCTAGACGCTTTTATCGATTTTAATTTCTTTTGGCGCTTTTTTATGGTATTCGGGGCCAGTTTTTTATTTATTCCGTTTTTCTTCTCCTGAGCATCAAGATCTTCCCACTGATCCTCTAGGTTTTTGTAATGAGCCCATAGCTTTACTCTATCTGCCCTTTTATTGAGTGATTTCTTTGTAGGAAACCGGGGCTTCTTGTATTTATTCTGGGGCATCATTTGCAGGGTTTTTAAACCCATTACATCCGCCTCCTTTTCTAATTTAGGGTCATCATTTATACTAACCCTACCTTTCATTTGTAAAGTAGGCTTCACCCTACCTTGCTTTTGCTGCACAACATGCCAAGCCTCATGAGGTAGGTGTTTCTCTTGCCCTGATGCTAAATGAATATCAGTTCCCTGCGCAAAAGCATGAGCGCTGAGTTGAGCAGGCATATTTGAGTTATAATGTACTTTCACATCATCCATAGAATGGCCGGAGAGGTTTTCTATACCGGATTTAAGCTTGTCTGGAAGCCCTGTATTATTGACCTTTTTTTGAATTGGAAGATTCTTTTGAGAGGAGTAGTTATCTGCAATAGTTTGTAGTTGAGCTACCCGCATTGCTTGAGGGCTGTTATCAGTTGTCCTTTGAAGTTTTTCTTGCACAGCAGCTTTCGACCGGTTATCTACCAACTGAAGCATGGGTGAACTTTGCTTACTTCTTGCCTGAATGGGAGTTGGTCTGCTTTGACTTTCTTTATTTTTGTCCTTGCGTTCTTGCATGGTTAATTCTTAGTGTTGTGTTTATTCTATACAATAGCGTTTTGCCATATACCTCATGACCCTAGTTATCGAATGGAGTAGTTAAGCATATCTTTTTATTCCGAGAAATAACTAGAAGATGAGCTTTAGCTTAGCTAAGATTCAGACGTTGCATGTGTTATCAGGCTTATGAATATACTCTATTTTTAGAATCTCTGGTAGTAAACTTAATGCAACCTTATTTAGGTCTGAATTTTTAACCTTGAGCTATCAGATATTTAACACATCCTTTGCTACAACAGGTCAAAGCAATGTGTATATTGAAATACATTTGATAAAAACACACACAATGAAACACACACAATGAAACACATACAAAAAGAAGTCAGCTTAACGCTCAGCTGAAGGCCATTGCCTACCATAACCACTCTCAAAATTTCAGCTTTAGATACAGTGTATACTGTTTCACTAAGCTCATTTTAAATAATCATTCACAAAAAACAATTACTATGTGTACTACATTTTACATGCCGTTTGAGAAACAACGCATTACCGGCAGAACTATGGATTTTGAAAAGAAACCTGATGCTGCTTATGTCTATTTTATGCCAAGAGGAGAGGACTACGTACCTCAATGGGTGAGGGATGCACTTGCCACTGCAGACATTTACCTCTACAAACCGGAAAAGAAGAACCTTTATTCTTTCGTGGGAGCAGCCAATGAATTTGGAATAGCCGGATTGAACCATACCCAAACCAGAATTTTTGCCGATGGCTTGAATGAAAAGGGTATATCGGTTTCTATGCAGTGGCTGCCAGACTCAAAGTTTCCTTATCTACAAAGTGATGCAAATAAGGACAATCGTCTTTTCCTCAACTGGTATATGGCCAGTTACATTTTGGGAAATATTGCCTCTCTTGATGAGATACCTGGTTTATTCGCAGGTGCTAACCCCACATTTAAGGTCTTTGAGATAGATCACCTTTTTGGCAAAGCTGTTTCATTACCGTTTCACTTCAATGTGCAGGATGCTGAAGGTAATAGTATGATCATCGAGTTTGAGGGCGAACCAGGTGCTGAGAGAGGAGCTGTGAAGTTGTATGATAGCAGAGATGCTGCTAACCCATTTCTAAAAGCCTCTGGTGCTCTTACCAACTATCCTTTTTATAGCGAACAGGTTGCAGATTATGAGCTGTTTTTGAATAATCATAAGGGTATATCTCCGGTGAATAAGGAAGAAGAACCAGGCCAACCTCAAGAAGTTAATGGTAGTGGATTGTTGGGCATGCCGGGAGATGGAACTCCAGTTTCGAGGTTTGCCAGAACTCATTTACTTATGAAAACAGTTTACACTAATCCGGAAAGCGATATGGATGCTGTTGGGGCAGCCATTCAAATGCTGGGAAATATTGCAGTACCAATTGGGACAATTGCACCTTTTGATGAGCCTACAGAAGTAGGAGATTCAACACTCTGGAGTGCCGTGAGAGATCATAAGAACCTGAAGTACTATTACTATGATCAGCACAATAACCAGTTGCGCATGATTAATCTGGCAGAACTTGTTAATGAAACTGCGATTAAGTCGATAGTGCTGGAGCTGAAAGGAAATAATGATTGGTATTATGATACCACTTCCGAATTAAAGAGTTAATAAAGAGCACTTTTTAAGAAATAAATCTAGGGTCTTAGCGAGCAGCTAAGACCTTTTTTAATGCTTTAACTTTGTGTCTGATTATCAGATAGATATTTAAGCATGGTCTATTGTCCATTGACTATTGACCAATGTCCATCAACCAATTCCCAATTTCCAAATTCCCCAATCTACCGATCACTCTTCTCGTATTCTATCTTATGAATCTTCCAGGTGAGGGTAGTGGC
>JABXHV010000159.1 GCA_013373445.1 Paracoccaceae bacterium
ATTTACGCCAAAGCCTTTGACCGTTGCGCCGCGCATGGCGCGTGTGAGGGTCGACGACCTCGATCCGCGGATCGGAGAACCGCTGGTCTACGGCCTGATGGAAGGCTTGCCAGAGGCCGGATACGTCCAGCTTCCCGGCATGGAAGAGGCCTTCGACGCGGCCATGACGGTGATCGGCGCAGAGACTTACAGAGCCTGCCACGCCTTGCTGGACGACCCGCGGCTTGGCGATGACGTGCGCGCCCGGCTGTCCGCCGCTGGGGCGATCACGCCTGACCAGCTTGAGCAAGCCGAAGACGTCCGGACCCGGTTCACAACTGAGGTGGACGCGGCGCTGGCCTCGGTTGACGTGCTGATCACCCCGGCCATGCCAACCGTGCCCCCGACGCTGGACGAGGCCACGGATCCCGCAAAGGTCCTGCCGCTGACCCGCTTCCTGCGTCCGTTCAACCTGACCGGCCATCCGGCGATTGTGCTTCCCGTTCTCGGGGAGCTGCCGCTGGGTCTTCAGATCGTCGGCCGAAAGGGCGCCGATGCGCAGCTTTGCGCCGTTGCCGAATGGATGGCCGACACCTGCCCCATGTTCCGAAAGGAGGAGTTCGCATGAACGCCCAAGCCCCCGTGGCTCAAAAGCCCGAAACCAAGGACGCGGTGCTCGACAGCATCCGTGCCCGCGCGACGGAGTTCCAGTCGCTGCGCCACATCCCCCAGGACGTGGTGAACCAGTTCAAGGCGCTTGGCGTCTACCGTGCCTTCGTCCCGGAACGGTTCGGCGGCAGCGACATGCCGCCATCCGCCTTCTGCCGCCTGATCGAGGACATCTCGGCCGCCGATGCCTCGGCGGGCTGGGTGGCAAGCTTCGGTGTCTCGGCCACGTATCTCGCGACCCTGCCGGTCGAGACCTATACCAAGATCTTTAAGACCAACCCCGACACGGTCTTTGCCGGTGCGATGTTCCCGCCGCAGACAGCCAAGAGCGTCGACGGCGGCTACGAGGTGCGCGGGCAATGGCCGTGGGGTTCGGGCATCATGGGCGCTGACCTGGCCGGTGCTGGCATCAAGGTCGAAGGCAATGACACCAAGCTGCCACTGATCGCGATCATGCCGCGCGAAAAGGTCGAGGTGGTCGACACCTGGAACACCGTCGGACTGGCCGCCACCGGCAGCCACGACATCAAGGTCGATGGCGTGGTGGTGCCACCCGAGTGGACCTTTGTGCGGGGCGCCAAACCCAGCATGGACGACAAGCAGTTCCGCTATCCGTCCATGGCGCTGGCCAGCCAGGTCCTTGCCGTCGTGGCGCTTGGCGCCGCGCGCGCGGCGCTGGATTACATCCACGAAAGCGCGAGCCGCCAGTCGGTCACCGGTGCCCCGAAGCCCGGCGCGCGCCCCTACCTGCAAGCCGAATACGCCAAGGCCCGGGGGCTCTACCTCGGCGCGCGCGCCGCGTTCTACGACACGCAGGACGAAGCATGGGCGCAGCTCGACCACAACGAGGTCGTGGACCGCGATCTGCACGTCCGCCTGCGCCTTGTCGCCTCGAAGGCGGCTCGCGACGGGGCGGAGGCCGCGCGCATGGCCTTTGCCCTCGGCGGATCGAACGCCATCGAGCAGGGCCATCCCCTGATCCGCAACATGATCGACGCCGCTTCCGTCGCCCAGCACGCCTTCCTGTCCGAAGGCACCTTCACCGGCGCTGGCGCGGCGATGTTCGACGAACCCACCATGCCCGGCTACCCGTAGGAGGCCCCGATGTCCGACAAGACCCCGATCCGCACGCTTTTGTGCTTCAACAACCACCCGACGTTCTTTTCGCTGCCCTTCGACCAGATCGGCCCGGTCTGGACCGCGACGCAGGCGCTGATGCGCGGCATCGCCGACCTGGAGGGCGTCGAGATCACCGGCACCTTCGACGATGACCAGACGATGGTGGGCGCCACGCAAGGCTTCCCCTTCACCTGGTACATCATGGCCGATTTCCCCGACCGCGAGACCGTGCAGGCCGCCTGCAACCTGCTGCGCACCATCGTCGTGGGCGAGGGCAATGACCGGCTGTGGAAATACATGACCGTCGAAGCCCGCATGGGCCGCGCGCTGGAAATCCCCGACCTGTAATAACCCGCCGGAATCTTTCACAGATTCCGGCCCTCAATACCGCCCCGCAAGGGGCACACTCCAGCAAGGAGCGGACCATGACCCCCGTTCACCTCTCGTCCTTCGGCCCGACGACCCTGCCAGCGCGCGGCGCGGTAAGGGTTTCTTCGCCCGCAGCCCGCATCCTGCCCACCACGCGGGGGACCCACTGATGGCAGCGCCCGCGGCAATGGATGTACAAACCGCCGTCATCACCGGCGCCGCCAGAGGCGTCGGCGCTGAAATCGCCCGCGCCCTGCATGGCGCCGGCTTCCGCGTCCTGCTGACGGACGTGGATGAACCCGGCTGCCAGGCGCTCGCGGCAGAGCTTGACCCGGCGCTGGACATGGCGCGCGCCGAAACGCTCGACGTGGGAAAGCCCGAAGACTTCCAAAGGGTTCTGGACAAGGCCGTCGCAGAGATCGGCGCGGTGCAGGTGCTGGTGAACAACGCCGCCCTCACCAAGGCCCAGCCGGTGCTGGACATCACGCCCCAGGAGTTCAACGCGATCATGGCCGTGAACGCTGGCGGCACCTTCGCCGGATCCCAGATTTTCGCACGTCATTTCAAAGACATGGGCTATGGCCGCATCGTCAACATGGCCAGCCTTGCCGGTCAGAACGGCGGCACCGCGACGGGGGCGCATTACGCGGCCTCCAAGGGCGCGATCATGACCCTGACCAAGGTCTTTGCCCGTGACCTCGCGCCCTTCGGGATCACTTGCAACTGCATCTCTCCCGGCCCGATGGACAGCCCCATGGTGCATGATATCGTGGGCGCGGACCGGATGGAGGGGTTCCTGAAAAACATTCCCGTCGGCGATCTTGGCGATCCCAAGTTCGTCGCCCAGCTTGTCGCGCTGCTGGCCTCTCCGGCGGCCAGTTTCGTCACCGGCGCCTGTTGGGACGTCAATGGCGGGCTCTTCATGCGGTGAGGAAATACCAAG
>JABXHV010000008.1 GCA_013373445.1 Paracoccaceae bacterium
CTCCTGGCGTGGAACTGCTTTTGGCGGTGCGCGCGGACGGACTGATGTTCCACAGATCGTCGACTGGTACATGGATGGCAAGATCGAAATTGATCCGATGATCACGCATACGATGGGCCTGGATGATATCAACAAGGGCTTCGATCTGATGCACGCTGGTGAATCTATCCGTTCGGTCGTGCTCTACTAACGTACGAAACACCAAGAGAAATCTGGGGTCTTGCCGGGGATGATGCTCGAACATGACGCATCCTCGGCAAATCCTCGTTCAGTTTGAGGATGATATGGAAACCATTTCGGAAGTAAGAGCCTTTGGTGGAACGCAGGGTGTCTACACTCATGCGTCTGAGGTTTGCGGCTGTGACATGACCTTTGCGGTCTATATGCCGCCGCAAGCCAAGGATGGCCCAGTGCCGGTTCTTTGGTATTTGTCAGGCCTGACCTGCACCCACGAAAATGCGATGACCAAGGGCGGGCTGCAGGAACATGCTGCGGAATGTGGTTTGGCGATCGTTTATCCGGACACAAGTCCGCGCGGTGACGATGTTGCCAATGACGAGGCCTACGATCTGGGGCAGGGCGCGGGTTTCTACGTCAATGCGACTGAAGGCCCATGGGCCCCGCATTTCCAGATGGAGTCTTATGTGACCGACGAGTTGCGTGCTCTTGTTCTGAGCGAGTTCGCTGTTCTCGATCAACATGGCGTTACCGGTCATTCCATGGGAGGGCACGGCGCATTGACGCTGGCGCTCAAGTATCCGGATCTTTTCCAGTCCGTGTCTGCTTTGTCACCAATTGCCAACCCATCTGCTTCTGATTGGGGACGCAAGCAACTTGGGGCCTATCTTGGCGGCGATGAGACGTCCTGGCAGGCGCATGATGCAAGCTGCCTTTTGAAGAAAAAGGGATGGAAGAGCGACATTCTGGTGGACCAGGGTGCGAGCGATCAATTCCTGGAACTGCTAAAGCCGGAGTCTTTGGCTGGTGCGCTCGCGGAGACCCGTACACCGTCCACCTTCCGGATGCAGACGGGTTATGACCATTCCTATTTCTTCGTGTCGACCTTCGGCCGGGATCATGTTCTGTGGCATGCGGAACGTTTGATTGGTGGCTGGTAAGGCCTTAAGCTTACGATTTACACGGAAAACCCTGGCCTTCGCGCCGGGGTTTTGTTTTTTGGTTTTGGGAAGGGCAACTTTCGGGCTGACCTTTCCTTCGAGGCTACGCACCTCAGGATGAGGCCATAGAGAGGTGAACCTGTCACACGCACGCCACATCCTGAGGAGGGCGCTAGCCCGTCTCGAAGGTTGGACAGTGTGAGAGATGTTCATGTAGTCGCTCTTTAGGAAGTGCGCTCTACTTGTTTTCCATTGAGGTTTGAGCCACGGTCAACTTTCTATTCGTACAATTTAAGGTGGTATTTTTGCATGGGTGATATGGATCGTTTGCTGGAATGGCTGGCTTTCTTTGATGGAATTCGCAGTCCAGAACCTCAGAACCATGCAATGGCAGTTGCTAAAGGACTTTTAAGTTCGAAAGACGTGTTCAAGAAGCTACACCCAGGTTATACAGGGGTGGTTAAATGTAGTTCTGTTATTTATTTTAAAGATTTTGATCTAAACTCTGCACCAATCTTTAAAAAAGTAAAAGATGTTTCTCGTTTGGATCAGTATTATTATCTTGATTTTGCTGTTTCTGTATTTGAGTGCTGTGGACAAGTATACATACCGGATGAGTTCAAAAGAGTGGGGGAATTTGAAAATACTGAGATTTTTCAAGTTTATATTAGTATTTATTCTTCTTTGAGGACAATGCGGGACAGCCGTCTTGCTGAACTCGGAAACGAAGCAGCGTCGATTAAGGACAAATTGACCCAAAACCTAATCCTGCAGACCGAAAAATCAGCTGAATTAGTAAAAGCAGATGCGCTTCATATCCTTAAGGGTGAGATTCAGGAAGAACGGAAAAATATTTCTCAAGAGTTGGCTGATGCCGCAAAAAAGTTAAAAGAAACCGCAGTTGAAGAGATTGAGAAGTACAAACGCGAGGCTGGCGCAACACTGGTCGTGAAGAATGCCGATACGCTTTGGCGAGAAAAAACGAAAAGCCATTTTTGGAGCTTTTTCCTAGGTGCGATCACGTTCGTAATTCTGATTTCTGTGACGATTGCTTTGCCACTTTATCATTGGGAGAGAATTTCCGCTGAGATTCTGAAGCTTGATAAGCTCTTTGAGGGGCATGTGATCGGGGCAACAATACTTATCTTGATTCCTGTACTTGGTGTGGCGTGGGTCTTGAGATTGGTCAGCCGATTTACCACTCAAAATATGATGCTTGCAGACGATGCGCAGCTGAGGCGTGTTATGGCGGAAACATACGTAAAACTTGTATCGAATGATGCAATCAAGGATCCGGAAGACCGGGCCATCATCTTAAGTGCATTGTTTCGCCCCTTGCCTGGAACCAGTGCGGAAGAAATTAGTCCGCCCACTATTGCTGATATTCTGAAGACTAAATAGTCAGTCCTCTGGCTGCCTTAGCCTCTCGCCCGCAAACGCGGGGCGGCGAGGGCGAGTGCCAGCCAGCCTGCGATCAGTGCAAAGCCGCCGGTCGGGGCGGCCATCGGGAAAAGGCGCGTGTCCAGATAGACCCGCGCCAGTATGTCACCACAAAAGAGCAGGCAACCAGCGCTCATCAGTAGCACGGCTGCAGCGAGAAAGCTCGTGTGCCGCACCTGTGCAAGGATCCCGAGCCCAAGGAAGGCTGGGGCATGGATGAGCAGTACGTCAGCTGCGGAGCGCACCAAGGGACTTGTGTCCGCATGGGCGCTCGCGGCTAGAAGGACAACGCCAAGGGCTCCGGCAAGGCCTGCGATTGCTACGCTAATGCGGGTCAGTTTCGCTGTTGCATTGCCACCAGTCCCAATGGGCTTCGACATGTTGTCCTCTTTAAGTCTCGTTTTTTTCAAGCTGCCAGATCTTAGGCGGCCGTGTTTCAGGCGGCCAAGCCGCGCTTTGCCAACAGCGCGTCGATCTTTGGATCGCGTCCACGGAACGTGCGATACGTTTCTGCCGGATCAGGAAGTCCACCTGCAGAGTAGATGTGGGTAAAGAGGCGTTTGGCGACTTCCGGGTCGAAGATGTCCCCGGCTTCTTCAAAGGCACCGAATGCATCCGCGTCCATCACTTCAGACCACATGTAACTGTAGTAACCGGCGGAATAGCCATCGCCAGCGAACGCGTGAGCGAAATGAGGGATGCGGTGGCGCATGGTGATCGACTTGGGCATGCCAATGGTGTCCAGAGCCTGTTTTTCATACGCGCTTACATCAAGATCTTTTCCGGATGGGAGCAGGTGCATTTCCAGATCCAGCAGTGCGCAAGCTGTGTATTCAAGCGTGGCAAAACCCTGATTGAAGTTTTCTGCGGCCAGCAGCTTGTCGAGCAAGGCCTTCGGCATCGGTTCACCGGTTTTGTAGTGCACGGCAAATTTCGACAGCACTTCGGGTTGCGACAACCAATGCTCATAGAGCTGTGAGGGCAGCTCGACAAAGTCACGGGCAACCGACGTGCCCGAGACAATCGGATAGGTCACGTTTGACAGCAGTCCGTGAAGCGCATGCCCAAATTCATGAAACAGCGTGCGGGCATCGTCGAAGGTCAGCAGCGACGCCTGGCCGGGTGCGCCTTTTGAGAAGTTCATCACATTGACGATGATCGGCGAGACGTTGCCGTGCATGCGGTGCTGGGTTCGGAAGGCACTCATCCAGGCGCCTGAACGTTTTGAGGCTCTGGCAAAATAGTCGCCCAGGAACAGGCCGACGTGTTCACCATCCTTGTTCTTGACCTCAAAGACGCGCACATCCGGATGATAGACGGCCAGGCCTTTTTTCTCTTCAAAGGTGAGGCCGAAGAGGCGGTGTGCGGTGTCGAAGGCGGCGGCAATGATGTTCTCGAGCTGCAGATACGGCTTCAGCTCCGTTTCATCGAGGGCATATTCCGCCTTGCGGACCTTTTCCGCGTAGTGGCGCCAGTCCCAGGGAGCGATCTCAAAGTTCTCTCCCTCGGAAGCCGCCATATCTGCCAGCTTGTCCTCTTCTGCCTTGGCGCGTTCAAGAGCAGGTGACCAGACCTTGGTCAGCAGTTCGCGCACGGCTTCTGGCGTCTTTGCCATGGTGTCGTCGAGTTTGAAGTGCGCGAAGCTGTCATAGCCCAGCAGACGCGCCTTTTCAGACCGTAGATCAATGGTTTCGGCAACAATTTGGCGGTTATCGGTCTCTCCATTGTTTTCACCGCGAGCGGACCAGGCCTTGAAGGCCTTTTCACGCAAGCTGCGGTTGGACGAAAACTGAAGGAAGGGCTCGATTGATGAGCGAGAAAGGGTGATGACATATTTACCCTCCAGACCGCGCTCCTTGGCTGCCTCTGCGGCTGAGGCGATCAGGAAGTCGGGCAGGCCTGCCAGGTCATCTTTGGTCTCCAGGACGAGCTGGTAGTCGGCCTCGTCCTTGAGCATGTTCTGGGCAAAGCTTGTTCCCAGGCTGGCCAGCTTCTTGGAAATCTCGGCCATGCGTGCCTTTTCTTCTGTTCCAAGACCCGCTCCCGCACGCTGGAACATTGTGTGGTAGCGCTCAAGAACTCTGGCTTGTTCCTCGTTGAGGTCAAGCGCATCCTTTTCTTGCCAAAGGGTGGCGATACGCTCGTAAAGCGCTTTGTTCTGAAATGTTTCGGAGCTGTGCTGCGCGAACTTCGGGGCCATGTCCCGTTCGATGGCCTGAAGCTCTGGGTTGGTATTGGCGCCCGACAGATTGTAGAAGGTCCGCGCTGTCCGGCTCAAAAGCTCACCGCTTTTTTCCATCGCCTCGATGGTATTGGCGAAGCTGGCAGGCTCCGGGTTATCGGCGATTGCGTTGACCTCTTCACGCGCTTCGCTCATTCCCTTGTCGAAAGCTTCTCGGAAGTGCTCCGGAGCAATATCGCCAAAGGGTGGCAATCCAAAAGGAGTTGTCCAGTCGGCGAGAAGGGGATTGGTGGTCATGAGAGATCCTCGGTGCGCGTTTGATTATGTTTCATTAGATATGGCGCGCTGGGTCCTTTATTCCAAGGGCGCGGCCCTTGTTTCCAAGGTTACCTTTATGTAATCCGCGCGCTGGCCAACTGTTGTCAATGGCAGAACGTGGATCTCAAATCCGAGTTGTTCATAGGATTTGTGGAGATGTCGGCATTCCAGATAAGCCTTCCAGCGAGTGTCCTTGGGTTTGGGAGGCATTGATTTACGCGGCAGGCTCAGCTTGCTTTCAAAACGAAGCTTTGTGGTCTACGTCTCGCAAGAGAGTATCTCTTGAGCTTTTTTCAAGCAGGTTCGATAGAGCAAAGGGTGTGGTGTTTGATGGCGGTTTGGATTGCATTGTTGCGTGGGATCAACGTGGGTGGGCGCAACAAGGTGCCGATGCAGGCGCTGCGCGACGTTATAGAGCGCTGCGGTGGCCGGAATGTGAAAACCTACATTCAAAGCGGCAATCTGGTTTTCATGCACGAAGAGGACGATGCTATCGCCCTCAAGGCTCTGCTTGAAGATGCGATTGCGTTTCAGTTTGGGTTCCCGGTTCCTGTTCTCGCACTGCCGCTCGAACAGTTTGAGGAGCTTTTGAGCTTTTGCCCTTATGCTTCAAAACCGGATGCAGAGAAGAACGTTCATTGTTTTATTTATCTAGAGTCCCCTATGGCGAAAGAACATCTGGATGATGCAGTAGATCTAGCGGCTCTGGATCGCGTTGCGGCAGAGCGTGAAGAATTCACGCTGCGGCAGAACGTATTTTATCTTTATGCGCCTGATGGAATAGGCCGTTCCAAACTTGTCGCCCAGCTTGGGCGCCTTCTTGGCGTCTCCACAACGGCGCGCAACTTCAAAACGATGCGGGCAATTGCTGATTTGGCGGGTGATTTCCTGCCGAATTGAAGTGGATTGCAAGTATTCGGCTTAAATCACCACATGGTTTCTGCCGCGCGTTCGGGCCATTCCAGGTCATATTTTTTGCCGTCTATCTTGTCTTGCGACATATCCTGCAAGATAGACCCGGGGCTTGGAAGTTGTGACGGGTCTTTGTGCTTTTCGCTGTCCCAAAGTCCGGCGCGGATGACTGCGCGGGCGCACTGGAAATAGATTTCGTTTATCGAGATCATAATAATCGAGCGCGGCTTCTTTCCTGCCATCGCATAGCGATCCAGCAACTCTGGGTCGATAGAAATCTTGGCCGTTCCGTTGATCCGGAGCGTCGTTCCCGAGCCGGGAATGAGCATCAAAAGCGCAACGCGAGGGTCTCTTACGATGTTCTTTAGCGAATCGAGACGGTTGTTGCCGTGACGGTCCGGCATGACCAGGGTTGTGTCATCCAGAATGAAAACACAGGCCTCTGCATCTCCGCGCGGCGAGCAGTCCAGTCCTTCCGGCCCAACGGTTGCAAGTCCGCAAAAAGGAGAGCTTTCGATAAGTGCCCGATATTTATCGGTTATTTTGCTACTCACTTTGCGGAGCGACGTTTCGCCAGGAGCTCCATAAAGCTCAACCAGATCGTCTGTCGTCTCAATTGTATAATGCATTTCATTGTCTCCAGATACATTATCAATACACAGTAGCATCATATGAGCTCGGCCAAATACTGACTTTGAAAAAAAATAATCGAGTGGTTCTGACAATCACTTCAGCAGGACATTTTGCCTCTAAAACAAAAAAAAGTAGAATATTTTTAATACAGCTAATGCTTGTGTTGCGTCGCGATGTCTGAAGCGGAAAGCGTCATGTTTTCCATGTCTTAAAATGTTTGCATTGCAATAGAACGTTTAATTTGTTCATCACGATAAATAAAAAAGATGGAATAAATAGCGTTCTTCAATATTCTCAATGTGATTACAGTGTTGATTTGAATGCTTTTACTTATGTAGAGTTCAGCCGAGCAACATTACCATAGCAACGTGGGGGGAGGAGCCTCATACGATTGAGCTGTGAATAGTGTTTGCCAATGGAATGCATTTCGAGCACTCCATTTTTTCGGTCTCGTCTGGGAGGAGATTATGACCTATTTTCGTAAGCCAATGAACCGGCGCTCAATTCTTCGTGCTGGTACAATCGGTGGTGTTGCGCTTGCAACGCCAACTATTTTCACAAGCCGCGCTTGGTCTGCTGGCTACATCAATGAACCGACTGGCGGAGAAGTCACACTTGGCTTCAACGTGCCTCAAACCGGCGCTTATGCCGATGAGGGCGCAGATGAATTCCGCGCTTACCAGCTGGCTGTAAAGCACCTCAACGGCGAAGGTGATGGCGGCATGCTGAACACCTTCTCGTCTAAAGCCCTTGATGGTAGCGGCGTGAACGGCAAGAAAGTCGTTTATGTGACAGGTGATACTCAGACCAAGTCTGATGCTGCCCGTGCTTCTGCCAAGCGCATGATCGAAAAAGATGGTGCGATCATGATCACCGGTGGTTCTTCTTCCGGTGTGGCGATTGCGGTGCAATCATTGTGTCAGGAAGCTGGCGTCATCTTCATGGCTGGTTTGACCCACTCCAATGACACCACTGGTAAAGATAAGCGTGCCAATGGCTTCCGCCATTTCTTCAACACCGAAATGTCCGGTGCTGCGCTCGCACCAGTGCTGAAGAACAACTACGGTAGTGATCGCAAGGCTTATCACCTGACCGCAGACTACACCTGGGGCTGGTCCCAGGAAGGGTCGATCAAGAAGTACACCGAAGCCTTGGGCTGGGAAACAACCGCTGCTGTGCGTACACCGCTCGGCGCCGGCGATTTCTCGCAGTACATCACACCTGTTCTGAACTCCGGTGCTGACGTTCTGGTTCTCAACCACTACGGCAAGGACATGGTGAACTCCCTGAC
>JABXHV010000027.1 GCA_013373445.1 Paracoccaceae bacterium
TGGTTTCATGGTCAGGTAATAGACATGATTTATCTGGACATATGGGAGGGCTATTTACCCAATTGGATTCCATTATGGGGAGGGAAAAAAGTGGCCTTTCTACCCATCTTTAATTTGGCAGATGTAGCCATTTTTATTGGCGTGCTCTTAATTCTTATCAAACAGAAGTCTTTTCTCAGTCGGGCATCAGTTAAGTGATGGCGTAGAGATTTGAGTTAAATAAAGTCAAAGTTTTTCGTGTTTAATGAATAATTTCTATATTCAACTAACCCACTAGTTAGTAAACACGAAACATATGCAACAAAAACATCAAAAACTCATTACAGCAGCACTCGCTGTTTTTCTTCTATTACCATTTCAGTCGTTTTCCTTTCAGGAGCTCCCGCTTGATCCTGATGTGAAGATTGGCAAGCTCGAAAATGGTTTCACTTATTACCTGCGCTCTAATCCTAAGCCTGAGAACAGGATAGAGTTCCGTTTGGCTGTTAAGGCGGGTTCAATAGTAGAAGACGATGATCAATTAGGTCTGGCTCACTTTACTGAACATATGCTGTTCAACGGTACCAAAAACTTCGAAAAGAATGAGCTCATCAACTTTCTACAGAAGATGGGCTTGGAGTTTGGTGGCGATCTGAATGCTTACACAAGCTTCGATCAGACAGTTTACATTTTGCCTATTCCTACAGATAACCCTGATAATGTGAAGAATGCTATGATTGTTTTGAGCGATTGGGCTCATCAGGCTTCTTTCGAAAATGAGGAAATCGATAAGGAAAGAGGAGTAGTAATGGAAGAATGGAGGCTTCGTTTAGGAGCTTATGAGAGAATGCGTCAGAAGATCTGGCCTGTAACTCTGGCCGGTTCCAGATATGCTGAAAGACTGCCAATCGGTGAGCCTGAGATTCTTCAAAACTTTAAATACGATGCTGCTAAAAGATTTTATCGCGACTGGTACAGACCCGATTTAATGGGTTTGATTGCCGTTGGTGATTTTGATGTGGCCGAGATGGAGAGTATGGTGAAGGAATATTTCGGTAAGATAAAAATGCCTGCCAATCCAAGAGAGCGGGTCTATTATTCCATGCCCGATTTTGAAGGTACTCGTGTGGCTATTGCTTCTGACGATGAATCTACAAGCAATTCTATTACCGTAAACTTTGTTCAACCAGGAACCGAAGAAACCACCAATACCTTAGATGATATTCGCAGCAGACTGAGGAACGGTCTTTATTCTCAAATGATCAATCAAAGATTAAATGAGCTTGTTCAGTCTGAAAACCCGCCTTTCCAATATAGCTACAGCGGCTATGGTTCCGCATTGGGGAAAGATAAATATGAATACACTATTAATGTGAGTGTAAAGGAAGACGACTTTGCCGGTGGCCTTATGGCAGCGTTGAAGGAGAATGAAAGGGTGCGTAGGTATGGCTTCACTGAAGGAGAGCTTCAGCGTGCTAAGGCATCATACCTCAACTCAATTGAGAGGTCTGCCAAAGAATCTGACAAGCTTGAATCATGGAGAGTAATCAATCAGTATTTGAATCACTTCTTGCAAGGGGGAACCGGAACACTCCTGAGCCCTGAGCAGACACTGGCCGTTGCTGAACAAGTTCTTCCAGGAATTAAGCTGGAGGAAATAAACGAATTGATTAAGAAATGGTGGACAGAGGATGAGCGCACTATTGAGGTTACCGCTCAATCTGAGTTTGCAGAGAGTATTCCTTCGGCCGATGAGTTTATAGCCATGCTCGATGGAGTGAAGGAAGATCCTTCTATTAAACCTTACGAAGAAGAAACGATTGCCTCTTCTTTGATGACCAGTGTGCCTAAGGCTGGTAAAGTGGTTTCAGAAGAGAGAAATGATGTCACTGAAATAACTAAAATGACTCTCAGCAATGGTGTAGATATCTATGTGAAGCCAACAGATTTTAAGAATGACGAAATCCGAATGACGGCCTTCAGCTTTGGTGGAACCTCATTGTACTCAGATGAAGATTATCCAACGGCAAATAATGCAGCCTCTGTAATTGGCCAAATGGGCATTGGTGAATTCAGCCAAGTCAATCTATCCAAGTTCTTAACAGGAAAAACAGCCTCCGTTAGACCTTCAATTGGCCCTTATGAAGAAAGCATGTCTGGAGTTTCCAGCGTGAAGGATTTAGAAACATTCATGCAGCTTGTTCACCTTTATTTTACCGATGTACGAGTTGATGAGGCAGCCTTCAAGAGCTGGCAAACGCGTCAGAAAAACCTCTATTCTAATTTCGCTTCCAGCCCTGATTTCAAGTTCAGTAAGGAGCTTAATGAAATAGTCTACGGAGATAACATTAGAGTGGGTCTTCCTGAACCCGAGATGTTCGATGAGATTGACATGAACAGAGCGGTTGAGATTTATAAGGAAAGATTTGCCAATGCCGGTGACTTCTCCTTTGTTTTCGTAGGAAATGTCGACTTGAACGAGTTCAAGACCCTGGCCGAAACGTATCTGGGTAGTCTGCCTTCCACAGGAGAAGAAGAAACCTATAAAGATGTTGGTATAGAAGTTAAAAAGGGCCAGCTGGATGAAGAGATTTATGCAGGGGTTGACGACAAAAGTCAGGTGCTTATTATTCTCAGTGGTGAGTATGAATATACTTTAGATAACAATGGGCTTATGGGCGCCATTTCCAATATCCTCAGTAATAAGATGATTGAAAAACTAAGAGAGGAAATGGGAGGAGTTTATGGTGCCAATGCAATGTACGGTGCGAGTGAATACCCTAAGCAAACCTTTACTTTCCAAATCTCTTTTCCATGCAAGCCTGAAAATGCTGAGGCCTTGACCCAAGCGGCTTTGGCTGAGTTGGAAAAAATTAAGAATGGAGAGTTTACCGAAGAAGATGTTCAGAAAGTGGTGACTGCCAGAAAGCAAAATTTCGAAGAGCAAATCAAGCAGAATACCTACTGGATGTCTATGATGCCGATTTACATTAAGCAAGGACAGAGTATGGAGCTTATTCTGAAGGGAAATGAAAGAGCAGATAAAATTACCAAAGAAGCGATTGTGGCCATGGCCAATGAATACCTGACCAATGAAAATATGATTAAGGTGGTGAAGCTGCCTGAAGGTTATAAGAAGGGTGAGCTTCAGCAAGAAATAAAGAAAAATTAGTTAAGGTTGAAAAAAGAGAGAGGTCGCCTTTCCGAAGTATCGGAGGCGCCTTTTTCATTTTATGACTACTTCATTCACAATGCTAGAGCCAAGTTCTTTGGCAATGAGCACCAGAATTTTATCTCGCGACATACTCAGTTCATGCTTCAGAGGAGCAGATTCAATATGGACGAATAGCTTCTTGTCTTTAATGTAA
>JABXHV010000196.1 GCA_013373445.1 Paracoccaceae bacterium
CTGTTCAAGGGCACCGAGAAGCTGGCGCCGGGCGAATTCTCGAAGGTGGTGGCGGCGAACGGCGGGTCCGACAACGCCTTTACCAGCGCCGATCAGACCGCCTATCACCAGCGCGTCGCCGCCGACCGGCTGGAAATGATGATGAGCATGGAAAGCGACCGCATGGCGAACCTGCAGCTTTCCGAGCAGGATATCCTGACGGAGCGCGAGGTCATCATCGAGGAGCGCAACATGCGGGTGGAGAACGATCCCGGCGCGCTGTTCCGCGAGCAGTCGCAAGCGGCGCTGTACCTCAACCATCCATATGGTACGCCGACCATCGGCTGGCGGCACGAGATGGAGAGCCTAGACCTCGACGACGCGCTGACGTTTTACCACAAGTACTACGCGCCGAATAACGCGATCCTGATCGTGGCGGGCGACGTGCAGCCCGACGAGGTGCTGCGCCTGGCCAAAGAGTATTACGAACCCATCGCGCCGAACGACGAGCTGGGCGAGCGTGTACGCCCGTCGGAGCCCCGGCAACTGGCCGAACGGCGGATGACCTTCCGCGATCCGCGTGTCTCGACGCCCTACGTGACCCGCACATATCTTGCCCCGGAGCGCGATCCGGGCGACCAGAAGAAGGCGGCGGCGCTTGAGATCCTGTCGCAGGTCCTTGGCGGCGGGCAGACCTCCGTTCTGAACCAGCGGTTGCAGTTCGACCTGAAAAAGGCGGTCTACACCAGCGCCTACTACAGCGGTGTGTCTCTGGACGACACCACCTTCGGGCTGGTCGTTGTGCCGGCACCGGGGGTGAGCCTCGAAGATGCGGAAAAGGAGATGGACGCGACCATCCAGGCCTTCATCGAAAATGGCGTGGACGAGAAGCAACTCGACCGGATCAAGTTCCGGATGAAGGCGTCGCAGATTTACGAACAGGACGACGTGAGCCGCCTGGCCCGGCGGTATGGCGATGCGCTGACCTCCGGTCTGACCGTCGAAGACGTGCAGGCCTGGCCCGACGTGCTGCAGGCCGTGACCGGCGAGGACGTGGTCGCCGCCGCCAAAGAGGTGTTCGATCCGAAGAAATCCGTCACGGGCTACCTGATGCCCGCCGAGGAGGTGACCCAATGAAGCGTTTCATCCTGGCCTTCGGGCTGATCTTCGGCGCCACCGTGGCGCATGCGGAAGTCGAGATTCAGGAGGTCGAAAGCCCCGGCGGCCTGAAGGCCTGGTTGGTGGAAGAACCCTCCATCCCCTTCGTGGCGCTGGAACTGCGCTTCAAGGGCGGCGCATCGCTGGATGTGGAGGGCAAGCGCGGCGCGACCAACCTGATGGTGGGCTTGCTGGAAGAAGGCTCTGCCGACATGGACGCCAAGGCCTTTGCCGAGGCGAAGGAGGATATCGCCGCGCAGATCGGCTACGACGCGGGCGACGACTCGGTGAGCATTTCGCTCAAGTTCCTGACCGAGACGCAGGATGCGGCGGTCGACCTGCTGCGCGCGTCGCTGGTGGAACCGACCTTTGACGAGGTGAGCGTGGAACGGGTGCGCCAGCAGGTGCTCTCCTCGTTGCGCTCCGACGCGACGGACCCGGACGAAATCGTCACCCGCGCCTGGGACAGCATGGTCTTCGGCGATCATCCCTACGGCTCCGACTACTCGGGGACAATCGAGAGCGTGACCGCGCTGACCCGCGACGACGTGGTCGAGGCGTGGAAGAACGCTTTGGCACGGGACCGGGTCTACATCGCGGCGGCGGGCGACATTTCGGCCGAGGACCTGGGTGTGCTGATCGACCGGCTGCTGGGCGACCTGCCGGAGACCGGCGCGCCGATGCCGGAGGATGTGACGGTGGAGACCGAGGCCGGCGTGACGGTGCTGCCTTTCGACACGCCGCAGTCGGTGGCCATCTTCGGGCATCGCGGCATGAAGCGTAACGACCCCGATTTCTTCGCCGCCTACATGCTGAACACCATCTTCGGCGGTGGCGGTTTCGAGGCGCGGCTGATGGAGGAGGTCCGCGAGAAGCGCGGCCTGACCTATGGGGTGTATTCCTACCTGATGCCCAAGGACCACGCCGAGCTGGTGATCGGGCGCGTGGCCTCGGCCAACAACCGCATCGCCGACGCGATCTCGGTCATCCGGGACGAATGGGCGAAGGTGGCCGCGGACGGCGTGACCGAGGCGGAGCTGGAGCAGGCCAAGACCTACCTGACCGGCGCCTATCCGCTGCGCTTCGACGGCAATGCCCCGATCGCGCGCATCCTCGTCGGCATGCAGATGGAGGGGCTGACGCCCGATTACGTCAAGACCCGCAACGACAGGATCCGCGCGGTGACGCTTGACGACGTCCGCCGGGTGGCGGCCGAATTGCTCGATCCGGCGCATCTGCAATTCGTCGTGGTGGGCCAGCCGCAGGGGCTTCGGACCACCAACTGAGCCCATGGTCGAATCGGCGGGGGGCGTGCTAGAAATTGTGGCATGACTTCCCCCGCCCCCAACATTCACCGTGATATCCCCAGAATTCGTCAGCTTGACGAGGCCGCCATCAACCGCATCGCTGCGGGCGAGGTGGTCGAGCGTCCTGCCTCGGCCGTCAAGGAGCTGGTCGAGAACGCCATCGATGCCGGCGCGCGACGGATCGAGGTTGCCTATGCCCAGGGTGGCAAGGGGCTGATCCGCGTCACCGACGATGGCTGGGGGATGGCGGCCGAGGATCTGCCGCTGGCGCTGTCGCGCCATGCCACCTCGAAGATCGACGGCTCGGATCTTCTCGACATCCGCAGTTTCGGCTTTCGCGGCGAGGCGCTGCCCTCGCTGGGCGCGGTCGGACGGCTGACCATCACCTCGCGCCGCGAGGGCGCCGAGGCCGTGCGGATCGCGGTGACCGGCGGTGCGCCCGGGCCGGTGACGCCCGCCGCGCTGAACCGGGGCACCGTGGTCGAGCTGCGCGATCTGTTCTTCGCGACGCCCGCGCGGCTCAAGTTCCTGCGCAGCGACCGGGCCGAGGCCCAGGCCATCGGCGATGTGGTC
>JABXHV010000052.1 GCA_013373445.1 Paracoccaceae bacterium
ATGTCCAGGTGGTTGGTCGGCTCATCGAGGATGATCATGTTCGGCCCGTCAAAGGTCGCAAGACCCAACAGAAGGCGCGCCTTTTCACCGCCCGACAAGTCCTTGGCGGGTGTGGTCATTTTTTCCGTCGGCAAGCCGAAGCCTGCGACGCGTGCCCGCACCTGGGCTTCCGATGCGGTGGGCATCAGAGAACGCACATGCGCGATGGCGTTCTCCTGTGGCCGGAGTTCATCCATCTGGTGCTGGGCAAAAAACGCGATCTTGAGCTTTGACGCCTTGGTGATGTCACCGGCCATCGCCTCCAGACGTCCGGAGATCAGCTTGGCAAAGGTCGACTTGCCGTTGCCGTTGGCCCCCAACAGCGCAATGCGATCATCAGGATCGATACTGGCCGTGATGCGCTTGAGCACAGGGTTTCCGTCATAACCGACAGAGACATCTTCCAGCTTCAGGATCGGCGGTGCCAGGCGTCCTTTTGGCGCCGGGAAATGGATCGGCGTGGAACTGTCTTCCATCATGCCGCTGAGCGGTTCCATTCGCTCCAGCATTTTCAACCGGGACTGGGCCTGACGGGCCTTTGAGGCCTTGGCGCGGAAGCGGTCGACGAAGGCCTGCATGTGCTTGCGTTGCGCATCCTGCTTTTCAAACGCCTTTTGCTGCAGGATCATGGTCTCGCGGCGTTGACGGTCAAAGCTGTCGTAGCCGCCGCGATAAAAGGTCAGCTTGCCCTTGTCCAGATGCACGATGCTGTCGACCGCCTTGTTCAGCAGGTCGCGGTCATGCGAAATCAACAGCACTTGATGCGGGTAGCGCGCGACATAGTTTTCCAGCCACATCGTGCCTTCAAGGTCGAGATAGTTGGTCGGCTCGTCGAGCAGCAGCAGGTCAGGTTCGGAAAACAGCACCGCGGCCAGCGCGACACGCATCCGCCAACCGCCGGAAAAGGCGGAGCAGGGCCGTTGCTGGGCCTCAGAGTCAAAGCCGAGGCCAGACAGGATGGCGCCTGCACGCGCTTCGGCCGTGTGGCTGTCGATATCGGCAAGGCGGGTGTGAATTTCAGCAATGCGCTGCGGATCGGTTGCGGTTTCCGCTTCCGCAAGCAGCTTGGTGCGCTCGGTGTCGGCCTTGAGCACAACCTCAAGCAGGCTCTCCTCGGTGCCGGGCGCTTCCTGCGCCACCTGGCCGATCCGCGACTGCTTGGGGATCTGTGTATGACCACTCTCGGACGCCAGATCGCCGGTGATCAGCTTGAACAGGGTGGATTTTCCGGTGCCATTGCGTCCGACCAGGCCGGTCTTGGAACGGGCGGGCAGGGTAACACTGGCGTTGTCAATCAGCAGGCGGCCGCCGATGCGGTAGGTTAGGTCTGTAATCTGTAGCATGGCTGATCAATGGCCGAGCAAATGCTGCCATGCAAGAGGTTTTCTTGGCCTTTTGCAGCTTCTGCTGCCTGGAAGGTTGTTTTGTGCTGAACTATTGCAAATCGGTCGCGCCTTGCGAACCGAATGAAGCGTCAATGAACTTTGATATGCCTGTGGTCGCCTGATGTCTGATCGCCTGATGTCTGAATGCCTCACGACTGGTCGTGCGACCTAGTGGCCGTTGAGCAGCTTTGCTCTGTAAAGCATGGCGACGTTGTTCAGCAGACCTTCACACAAGACGATCACGCGCTTGTCCTTGTTGAAAAACGCACTGGGGGCATCGCAGTTGGCAAGCAACAGGGAAACCGGTCGCTCGAGCCGATAGGTCTGGCGAAGGTCCTTGGCAACTTGGTCGAACACGCCCTGGGGATCGAATTGTCCGTGCGCCATTTGGTCATGGTCATGGTCATGGTCGTGTTCATTGGCGTGGTCAGCAGCAGCAAGGTTGATGCGCACCATGTCCTGAAGCTCGGACCCTGTGTTGGTATCACCTGCACGGTGATCTTTGATCAAGTCGCGCCAGGTGGTCATGCTTTGCGCCGCGCGGGTTACGCAGTCTTGTCCCAGATCAGGGCTGCCACTGAGCGTTGCCTTCAAATCTGGTCGGGCACCAATGATCTGGCACATCATGTTCTTGATGTCGTCAGGCGTATGGGCCCCCAAAATCTGAGCCTGAGGATCCCTGAAATCACGCTCAAGGAAGCTGAGCGCCAAAAGGGTGTCACCCAACAGAGCGTCATCATCGACATCGTGCTGATCGAGCATTTGTGCAATCACCAGTTTGTCTATGCTGCTCTCATCGTCCGCTGGCACTGCGAGGCCAAAATCATCAATGGCGAGCTCCGTCATGGCATGATGCAATGTGAGATAGGCAATTCCATTGGTGACGGAGGTCATTGCGCTGCGATCACCCGGTGACAGCATGTCGGCCGTATTGCCCTCCTGCGCAGATGCGCTGGTGGTTGAAACGACAATGGCCAGAAGCAAGCTCTGAATCAGCTGGCGAAAGCCTGGAAGAGAAAAGGCGCAAGAGCGGTCGATGCGGTCCATATCTAGGCTTCCTCCTTTTGTGTTTCAGTCGCCTGTTTGATCTTGATAACGGTCTTCAAGTGTTTTTCAAGGTCCCGCAGATCCTGGGGCAGAGGTTTGCTCTGCTTGTAGGAGCCGATCAGGTTGTGCGCCTGATCTTCAATCAACTCTCGCACACGTTTGTTTTGAGCCAAAGCATGCAGGCGGGTGAAGACATTCGCCAGATTGACCAGCATCAGATGGTTGGACGCTGCCGCCTGACGTATGGGCTGGAAGGTCTTGTGCAAAAGGTCTTCAAGGGTCAGGCCCGGCACACACAGGCGTGGATCTCCGTCACTGTCGAGCTGGATGTTCTCGCGAATCCCGCGACTGACCGGCAACGTCAGACACTCCGACAGGCGGGACACGCAGGACATGGCGGTGAAGGTGTCGTTGACACCGGGTGACAGAGCCCGAAGGGCAATTTCCAAAAGCAGATTGGTAGAGAACACGACACCGCGATAGTCTTCGCCGACTGCCGAGAGTTGCAAGCAGTCGCAAATCTTCAACTCAAGATCGTCTTCTCCTTCTTCCTCATTGGAAACCTTGGGCACGGTGAAGCGCGCAAGCTCCTCGCCCTCGGTGATGAACTCGCCCGGCGACGCGGAAAGTTCGATCAAGAAATCCCGCTGCTGGGCGAATGCAACCAGAGCCCCGGGATCGTGCAGAGACAGGAAGCCGGACTTTGGGCTGTGCAGGGTCCGGTCAAAGGACTCTTCCTCTGGCCACTTGGTGCGTTCGGATGCTTCGTCTTCGAGCACGATCTGTTTGATCTTCACCTTCAGCTGTTCACCGATATCGGCAATTTCCTGGTCAATCATCACGCTGACAGAGACGGAATGCACGAAATAGATCAGCTGCAAGACGGAGAGCGCTGCGAGGACGATGGACACTGCGGTCGACAGTCGCGGCACAAAGTCCGGCGAGGTGGTGCTCAGCACGGTGAGCGTGAAAAGGAATGTGCCGCCAAGCAGTCCGGCGGTGAGTTGGCTGACACGATCATTCGTGAACCGGCGGAGCAGGCGCGGTGCAATTGTACCGGCGGCAAGGGTGAACACCACAAGAACCAGCGAATAGACAAGGCTGAGGGTGGTGATGGCAGCGCCCGCAACCGTTCCAAGAACGCTCAACGCCGTCTGGTAGGGCAGCCAGTTCTTCAGAACAATTGAACTGATGTCCTGAATGACGTGAGCCCGATCGAGCCCCAGGGTCAGCGCACTGCTAAGCCATATCAACAGCGCCAGAATGCCCGGCACGGTGATGAAGCCGTGATCGGTCATCAGGAAATTGAAGAGTTTTGAAATTCTACCTGCAAGCACGTGCCCAAGGCTCCTTGAAAGTCGCTGGCAAAAGGTGATTACAGCTTCGCCTGCAGTGTTTTCTTTAGTCGATCCCTTCGCGCCCGCGCAAACAACTAGGATTGTGATGGCTTGAGATAAAGCGCAAGCTTTTCGTTCCAAACTTGTGATTTGGCGTGTTCGCAGGCGGCCTTACCGAGTTTTTCTCGAAAAATATAATCATGCAGCAGCCGTTGCAGCGATTCTGTGACTTCCATTTGACTGGAGCCATCGCAAAGCAGGCCTGTCGTCCCATCCAGAACAGCATCGGACGCACCGCCTTCAATGCCGGCGAGCGACGGGGTGCCATACCAGCCTGCCTCCAGATACACGAGGCCGAAGCCTTCCACTGATGCTCCTTCGCGCCGGGTCGGCATGGCAAAGACATCTGCAAAGCGCATCAGCGCGGCTTTTTCCTCATCGCTGATCTTGCCCAGAAAATGAATGTCGTCATGGGCCGGAGAGGCATTTGCCAGTTCCTCAAGGCGGGCGCGATCGGGACCATCACCGGCAATCAGCAGGGTCGCTTCCCCTCTCAATGAACGCATGGCGCCAATCAACCGGTCGATACCCTTGCGCGGCTCCAGACGGCACAGTGAGGCGATCATCGGCTTGTTGCCGTAAGCATTTCGCAGAACGGCGAGCTGGGAGCGAGGCGGCTCTGGTTGTGGCATCAGCGGCAGCGGCATGACTGTCAATTTGTCAGCATCTACATAAGGAGCGGCCTGCTCGGCTGTGAACTTCGAATTGGCATAAACATGATCGGCCTTTGAAAAGGCCTCAATCATCCGAGCCTTGCGTTTTTCCGAGGGTTTTGGCGGGAATTCCATTCCGTGGGCAAGGCACAAGACCGGCGCATCGCAGCCGTCAAAATACTCTAGGCTCTTCCAGCTGTCGGCGATCACCATTTTGACCCGCGGGTCGAAGATCACCTTGCGCGAAGCCAGTCCCTTGCGCCAGCGGCGCAGCGGCTTCCAGCCGCCAAATCTGAGAACGCGAAAGGGAAAAGCGGGCGCCGCCCGTCCCATCTTTCCGTCAGCCAGTACGGTCAGCTCGTGGCCGGCCTCATGGATCGCCAAGGCAAAGTCCCGCATCAGGTTTTCAATGCCGCCAACTTGCGGCGGAAAACACTGTGTGAGGATCACATACATCAAAGAGCCAGGGCTATTTTTGACCGGAAACCACAACACCCACGTTGCAGCCTTTGCCAAGCTACAACACAATTGGTGTGAAAAGAAAAGGTTTTCTGGTCAAGATAACATTGGGGAACAAGGCGTTACCGCAATTTCTGCCTTAGGCATGGTGCCAGATGCCAACCTCATCTTGGAAATAGGGGCGAAGGCCCGGGTGATTTGATAGTCAAATTTCCGGCCGCCGAGGTCCTTGCCAGTGCCGCAATTTTCCATTTCGCGGGCAATTGACGTACCGCACTGACAAGGGGGGAAGCAGCCTTCCACTACATGGGCATATCCATGCCTTCTGCGACGATGATTTCCCCGCCAAGGTTTAGATGTGGGCATGAGGCGGCCATCTTCTGAGCCTCTTCCATCGACGCAGCTTCCACAACGCTCACGCCCGCAAGTTTTGGACTCTCAAGGTCATTGCGTACCCCGGTGCTGCTTACGGCGGTCAGGTTGGAAAAAGGCATGCCGGGAAAAACATAGGCAGTTCCAAGTCCCTGGGCCCATTCCTGCCAACGGGCCATATGGGCCATGCCTTCTTCTTTGGATGCTGGCGGATTACCGCCGGTGTATATAAATGCAAATTTTGTCATGCTCACTCCGTTTAGTGCATGTGTGGGGTCAAAGGTTTGTGCGCACCCACTTAAGGAGCCCATCGAACGGCTCGAGGCGGTGCAGGCAATTTCTGGGTCCAGAAGTGCCAAAAACGTCATCTACCTGATCCGTCTCAGTCCAGACGGTCAGGCTTTTGCGCTTCAACAGGTCAGACATCTGGTTGTCATCGCTATAGGGAGCGGGAATGCGTTTCAGCTCCGGTTCGGGAATACGGCAGCCTTGAGACTTTAACCCGGCCAATATGTTTGCCAGTTCAGGCCCTGCGCTGCCAGCAACAGCCTCGCGCCACTTTGACAATTCTGGCGATGAAAGCGCCATGAGACCGGCACCAAAAGTTAGTTTTCCGGGTTCGAGGCCGAGCATCCAAGCTGGTCGTGTTCCAGTTGTTTTGTCTTCAAACAACGACAAATGGATATGGCAATTATAGGGTGTCTTGTCCTTCGAAAAGCGAAGGTCGCGATTGATGCGAAAGAGCTTATAGGCAATCGGCATGTCCAGCGTCGTTGCCAGCTCCTGCGCAAGTTGATCGGCAAAGACCTTGGAAGGCTTTTTGACAAAGCGCTCATAGTCCGAGCGGTTTGCCTGGAACCATTCTCGTGTGTTGTTGGACGACAAATTGGCAAGGAATGTAAGTGTTTCTGCACTGAACCCGGTCATCCTGCGGCTTTCCTTGCCTGTGTCTTGGGAGGGAGGGACATTGCGTGGGACACAGCAAGGCTGACCCACTTGCGAATAATGTGTTCAGGCGTGTCTTCGGCATCAACAAAGTAAAACCCGCTCATCAACCGGCCTCCCTGCACAAGAGGTTCACCATGCCCGATCGCTTCCGCCTCACTCGTGTTGGGTTTGCCAACCCTGAACATAAAACGCTTTTGACCGGTCTTTGACAGGTCCGCCCCGCCAATCATGTTGCCAGACAGCATGAAGCATACGCCTCCCATCATTTTCTTTTCGGACAGGTCTGGCAGGCCTTCCACCAGGTCGCGAAAGTCTTGCGCCAGATTTTCATCATAAGCCATGGTGCTTTCTCGCCCAGGTTGGGTGGCTGAATGTCGGATCAGCGTTCTCGCATAAGTTGACCACGCCTCTAAATATGTTCAAGAACATATTTAGAGGCGTGCTAAATCGTGACTGTCCGAAGCTGGAGGTAAGGAATGCCCTACACTGCAGAGCATAAGGCCAAGGTTCGTGGCCACATCGTCGAGACCGCGCGGGTCCTTTTTAATCGTGAAGGCTTCACCGAGGTGTCGATCGACAAGATCATGGCTGCAGCCGGTTTGACGCGCGGTGGCTTCTACAATCATTTCAAGAACAAGGAGGAACTCTATGCTGAAGCGGTGGAGTGCTTCCTCAACGGATTTGGCAAGACATGGCGTGACGAGGCCGGTGTGAAACCTGTTGGCGGGGGACCTGAGACTGTCCGTGCCATGATTGAAAGCTATTTGTCGGATGCGCATCACAGGGAAGTGGACCGGCAATGCCCGATGATCGCCTTGCCGTCCGATGTGGCGCGCGCGACACCGCCTGTGCGCAGCGCATATGAAGGGCTTTTGCGGGCAATGACCTGGCTGTTTGAGAACAACCTGGAGGCCAGCCCGGAAACCTCCGATGAAGAACGCAAGGAACGTGCTTTGGCTCTTTCCGCGATATGCGTTGGCGGCATGGTCCTGTCGCGCACGATTGACGATGAGACGTTGGCCAGTTCCATCCGGCAAGCAGCCAGGGGCTTTGCTTTGTCACAAGTGCGCGAACACAACGATTCTTGAGCCGTGACACAAAACTGTCACCGCTCGGGACTTGCTCTTGAGCCCGCTCAAGGATATAGGAGGCGCGGAATCACCTGGTGTTCGCGAGACCCGTTTTTTGCCACCAGAGATGTTTAGATTTTTGAAGACACAATTCAGGAAAGACCAAAGAGCTATGGCGATTGAACGCACTTTTTCCATGATCAAGCCGGACGCAACCAAGCGCAACCTGACCGGTGCGATCACCGCAAAGCTGGAAGAAGCCGGCTTGCGTGTTGTTGCATCCCGTCGCGTATGGATGTCCACCCGTGAAGCAGAAGCTTTCTACGCAGTTCACAAAGACCGTCCTTTCTTCGGCGAACTGACTGAATTCATGTCTTCCGGCCCAACTGTCGTACAGGTTCTGGAAGGCGAAAACGCTATCCTGAAGAACCGTGAAGTCATGGGCGCAACCAACC
>JABXHV010000108.1 GCA_013373445.1 Paracoccaceae bacterium
ATTGGCCGGGAACCGACACCGGAAGAGCTGGCAGAGAAGCTTCAGATGCCGCTTGAAAAGGTCCGCAAGGTTCTCAAGATCGCGAAAGAGCCGATCTCGCTGGAAACACCGATCGGTGATGAAGAAGATTCACACCTCGGCGATTTCATCGAGGACAAGAATGCTGTTCTGCCGATTGATGCTGCCATTCAGGCAAACCTGCGTGAAACAACCACGCGTGTTCTTGCATCCCTTACACCGCGTGAAGAACGTGTTCTGCGCATGCGTTTTGGTATCGGTATGAACACCGACCATACTCTGGAAGAGGTGGGGCAGCAGTTCTCAGTTACACGTGAACGTATTCGTCAGATCGAGGCAAAGGCACTGCGCAAGCTTAAGCACCCGAGCCGTTCGCGCAAATTGCGCTCGTTCCTCGACAGCTGATCCGGCTGCTTCTACTGTTGCCGAACCAACAAACTGTAACCCCGCGTCTAACCAAGGCGCGGGGTTAGTTTTTGGGTGGGTTTCCCTATAGTGTTTTGAGGCAATGACAAGTTCCGAAAACCAGAGTGATGCCCCAAATTTGCCTCTGATCCCGACTAGGGATGAGCGAATGGAAGCGCAGCCAAACGAGAACGCTGGGTTGGGACGAGGCGTGGCCGTTGGCGCCTCATTGCTGTTCCATGGCTTGCTGGCTTTTCTTTTGATCTATGGTGTTACGCTGCCATTTGAATCGGAAGAACCCTCGGTCGTTGAAGTGACGCTTGTTCAGCCTGACGAGCTAGAGCCGCCTCCAGTCGAAGAAGTTGAGGCTGAGCCCAAAGTCTTAGAGGAAGAACAGCTTCCCGAAGAGACTGAGGAAACGCCCGAAGAAGCCCAGGACGCAGAAATAGAACCAGAAGAGCCTGCACCTGAGGAGGCTGCGGATGAGGCTGACGAACCTGCGGCAGAAGAAACTGCGGCTGATGAGCCGGTGACCAACGAAGAGCCCGAATCTGCAGCAGAAAGCCAGCTTTCTGTTCTCCAACCGGTTGTCGAGTTTGGCGAAGAAGACACTGCGCCAACCGAGGATGTGCAGGGCGGCACAACGTCAGAACCGGTTCCTGCAGCAGATCAAGATGTGGCTGACGATTTGCCGACTGAAGGAAACGATACCGCTGCGGGGCCTGACGAACCGTTGGAAGAAGAGGTCGAGACTGACCCCGCGACCCTTCAAGAGCCCTTGGAAGCGCCAGTTGAGCCTTCGGAGGAGGGCGTTGATGCGAATGATTCAGGCGCTTTCCAGGCGGAGTTGCCTGAAAGTGAGGACGGTGATGTGCCCGCAGTTGGAGAGCTTTTGAGTTCAGTGGTGCCGACTTCCAAGCCTGAAGCGCCCAAGTCGCAAGTTACAGCTTCATCAGCCTCCGGTAGAGTGCAAAGCCAGAGCTCTGGTCAATTGACCGAAGCACGTCAGCTCATGTCGGGTGCTGTCTTGAGTGATCCGCGTGCACGTACGGCCATGGGCAGGATGGTCGGGTCGGAGCGATTGAACCTTCTTTGCATGACGGAACTGAGAGAGCAGCTCAATGCCGCATCGCGCCCGCCCGATATGCTGCCGTCTTTTCGGCTTCAGGAAGGTGCTGTGCTTCAGCCCAGACGAGCCGCATTCCGCTCCTTGGGGCAGTGGTATGATGTTGAGTTTAGGTGTGAAGCTGACAGCGCGATTCGACGCGTTGTGAGTTTTCAGTACCGAATAGGTGCTCCTATTCCGCGCTCGGAGTGGCAAAGCCGTGGATTTCCGCGTTTTTGAGCGCTGCCGTTGTTCTTTGGATGTATTGTGGCGTCTGGTGTTCTGAAAAGTTCTGTATGAGTTGCCGATGCCGCTTGGGTCGCCCGTTAACAGTCTTTAGGTTTGGAGGTTCTGATCCTGACTCCAAGCCTGAAGGTGTGAAATGAGCTTCTTGAAACCCTATTCGCCATTTTTTCTCAGTGTGCTCCGGATCGCTTCCGGCCTGATTTTCTTGCAGCATGGAACGACGAAGTATCTTTCAATTCCCGAAACGCGCATGAGCGGCGTCGATCCAATGACCATGGGCGGTGCTGCGGGCATAATTGAACTCGTCTGCGGTGCCTTGCTCGTGATTGGTCTTTTCACGCGCCCGGCTGCGTTTCTGGCGAGCGGAACAATGGCATTCGCTTATTTCCTGGTGCATTTCCCGCAAAACAACATTTATCCAATCCTCAACGGCGGAGAGCTGGCAATCATGTATTGCTTTGCATTCTTGTATATCGCCGCCGCTGGCCCCGGTCCGATCAGCATCGACCGTATCTTGCGACGTGGATGATTGGCGCCTTGCAGTGAGCCAAAATAAAAAGCTTCAAAGCCCGGTTTGTCACCGGGCTTTTTGCAATTTTGGACCTTTGCTCTTCAAAGATCGGAACGCCGCGTTCAGTGAGTGAAAACCAGCGAGGAGGCGATGCTCCACATGACCAGCGCAATCAGGGCATCGAGAATGCGCCAGGCAAGCGGTGTCTGAAAGACAGGACGAAGAAGCTGTGCCCCATAGCCAAGGCTGAAAAAGAAGAGGAACGAAGCTGTAGTCGCACCAGCTCCGAATATAAGTTCTTCTCCGGGATATTGGCTGGCTATAGACCCCAGCAGCAAAACTGTGTCCAGGTAGACATGTGGATTTAAAAAGGTCAGCAGGAATACAACGATGAGTGCGGACTTGAGTGAGGACCCAGTTCCAGGAGTGTTAGCACCTTCCAGTGAATTTCCGCCGCGCCAGGCAGATAGCGCGCTTCGTGCGCCATATAGTGTCAGGAAAGCTGCGCCGGCGTAGCGCAGGGCAGATTCAACGGCTGGAAATATTCGGGTCACTGTCGAGAGGCTGGTGACTCCGATCAAAATCAGAGCAGCATCAGAAACAGCGCAAACAAGGCAGATCCAGAAAACGTATTCGCCGCGCAGACCCTGTCTGAGAACGAAGGCGTTTTGCGATCCGATTGCTGTTATCAGGCTTAAACCGAGGCCGAAGCCTGATAACGCTGTGGTGAACATCAATGGGGCACTTCGTGCTGTGTTTTCTATAGTTCTTTGACTAAAGACGTTTGATAGTTTAGAAAAATTCAAATTGCTTATATTGCATAAGAAGAACTAATGCAGCTTGACCGCGGACAGTTGGCAGCCTTGTCTGCCGTTCTCACCACAGGCAGTTTCGATCGTGCTGCTCGATCTTTGGGGGTTACGCAATCTGCTGTCTCGCAGCGATTGAAGGCCCTAGAGGAGCGGCTTGGCTGTGTTCTTGTTGTGCGAGGGCAACCATGTGTCGCAACAGCCTCTGGGGAGCGTTTGTGCCGACATGCCGATGAATTGGCGCTTCTGGAAAGAAAGTTGAGCGATGACATTGGTGTGCGTTCAACCGGAACAGACTTTCCCATCCTGCGCATCGCTGTGAATGCCGATAGCCTTGCGACATGGTTTGTCGAGGCAATGGCCCTGAGCGGTGATTTTCTGTTTGACTTGAAACTGGATGACCAGGCCGTGAGCGCTGAATGGCTTCGCCGCGGTGAAGTTTGGGCAGCCGTTAGTTCAGAGTCTGCGCCTGTGCAGGGGTGCGATGTCTCGTCGCTTGGAGGGCAGGCATACATCGCGGCGGCCAGTCCGGCCTTCATTGAGCGTTGGTTTAACAAAGGCGTCTCGTTTGAGAGCCTTTCAAAAGCCCCGGCACTGACCTTCAACGCCAAGGACGGACTTCCTTCGGGTTGGAGCAAACAGGTTTATGGCCGTGCAGTGTCTCCGCGCACCCATTGGGTTGCCTCTGCAACTGCCTACGTGGAGGCTTGCGTGCGAGGGATTGGGTGGGGGCTTCATCCCCATTCCATGATCGCTGATGATTTGAGCAGTGGGCGTTTAATCGCTCTGGTCCCAGAAACACCTTATGTCGTCCCGCTTTTCTGGCATGTGAGCCGTGCGGTGCAAGAGTCGCTGTCGCCTGTGAGTGAGGCTGTGCGGCGCGTCGCGCGGCGATCTCTTTTGCAGCTCGATTAAGATCTATAGTCGATAGCGGGCTCTTGACATTTCCTCCAAACTATATAACTAGTTTTATAGTTATTTTGTGATGACCTTTGTGGGCATCACACAGATCCTGATGTTGGGGCGGCTATGAGCACGCAATCAAGAACAGCCAAAACGGCTGATAATTCCGAAATAGATGTCGAGTTTGTTCCAGTTTTAGCCGTTGAAGAGGTCGCGCAGGGCTTTGCCGCGCTTGGATCTGAAGCGCGTCTGGAAGTCCTGATGTGCCTCGTGCGTGCCGGGACGTCGGGGCTTTTGGTTGGACAAATCCAGGCCCGAACACAAATTCCCGCCTCGACGCTGGCACATCATCTTCGGTTTCTCGCACAAGGCGGACTTATCATTCAGGAGAAACAGGGTCGGTCCGTGGTCAATCGGGCGGCTTTTGCTCACTTGGAAATGCTTGGCGACTATCTGCTGAAGGAATGCTGTGCGGATGAGCGTTGCGAAGCGCCTGTTTGCTGCCCCGATGAGGAGAATGAGACATGACGGAAACTGCGTTTTCACCAACGAAATCTGGCTGCTGTACACCGCAGGAAACAACCTGTTGCTCTGGCAAAGCATCCGGATTTGACTGGAGGCGTTGGGTTCTAACGCCTTGGACAATTGTTGCCGTTGTTCCACTCATCGTGCTGGCGTTGGATCCTGCCCGCACCTTGGACATCATCTCCTTCGCAATACAGGCCTTTGTCGGAACACTGCCCTATATCGCACTTGCTGTGCTTTTGATCGCTTGGTTGAAGGCTGCCGGCGCAGAGGGACACATCGCAAAGGCCTTTGAAGGACGAGAGTGGCAGGCTATCGTGATGGCAGCGCTCTTTGGGGGGCTGGCTCCCTTCTGTTCCTGTGAGGTCATTCCTTTCATCGCAGGTCTTTTGGCAGTCGGGGCTCCGCTGTCTGCGATTATGGCCTTTTGGTTGTCCTCGCCTCTGATTGATCCGCCGACGATCCTGATCACCGCTGCGGCCCTTGGTTGGCCTTTTGCAATTGGCAAGGCGATCATTGCCGTTAGCCTAGGTCTATTCGGCGGTATCGCTGTTGCACTAGCCATGCGGGGAGGTTTGTTTGCATCGCCTGTTCGTAGGGGAGCCAGCTCTACGGGTGGTTGCTGCGGGGCTGCCAAATCGACCGGTAGACCGGTTTGGAGCGTTTGGAGAGACAGCGAACGAAAGTCGAAGTTCTGGTCGGAGCTGAAAACCAATGCGCTGTTCTTGGCCAAGTGGCTTGCACTGGCCTATGTGCTCGAAGCGCTTTTGGTGACCTATGTTCCCGCCAGTCTGATTGCGAGCGTTGTCGGAGGCGATGGCTTGGGCCCGATTGTGGTTGCGGCGTTTGTTGGTATGCCTGCCTATTTGAACAGCTATGTCGCGCCACCTCTGTTGGCGGGTCTGATCGAGCAGGGAATGAGTAATGGTGCTGCAATGGCCTTTATGATTGCTGGTGCGGTGAGCTCGATTCCTGCTATGGCTGCGGTTTGGAGCCTGGTCTCGGCACGTGTTTTTGCAGCTTACATCGGGCTTGGGCTCATCGGCGCTGTGCTTTCAGGAACCGTGTTCCAATGGATCGTGTGAACGTTGATATGCGACTCTTTGCAGGTGTTGGAAGAGGGGCTTTGCGTTCAGCTGAAACGGCCTTTCTATCGGCAAATCGGTGAGCAAAACGCTGGCGGTGGATGGTGCTTGGCACAGCGAAACAAGATCTTGCGTGATCCGCCCGGGCTGTGCACACTCGCGCAACATTTCTCCCATCAGGTAATCGTCGATGACTGCTCAAAGCTCAACTCTTTCCCTGCTCACGTCTTATTATGAAGCCTTCAACCAGGGTGACACGGACGTAATGGCTTCGCTGGTTTCAGATGACGTCGCGCATGATGTCAATCAGGGCGAACGCCGGATCGGGAAGGCGCTTTTCACTGAGTTTAACGCTCACATGACACGCTGCTACCGGGAAGAGCTGACAGATATGGTTCTGTTTGCAAGTGAGGATGGCCAACGAGCAGCAGCGGAATTCATCGTCAATGGCACATATCTGGCGACAGATGAAGGGCTGCCGGAAGCTGCCGGTCAGACATATCGCCTTCCTGCAGGTACCTTCTTTGACATCAAGGATGGCAAGATTGCCCGCATCACCACCTATTACAATCTTGAAGATTGGATTGCGCAGGTTGGCGCATAACGTGAAGCCGTTTTTCGCGATGAAATGGGATTTGAGGACAGGTCAATGAAAACCATTGTTGTGGGGGCGGGTATCTCGGGACTTTCAACCGCCTGGCAACTCGCCAAGAAGGGCGTTGAAGTTTTCCTGCTTGAGCAGGGTCCAATTCCAAACCCACTGAGTGCGTCTGGAGATCAGCATCGGATCATCCGCCGTGCTTACGGTGGCAAGAGCGGCTATCAAAGGCGAATGAGTGATGCATTCGATGCCTGGGATGAGCTTTGGGGTGATCTTGGCGAACGGCATCTGGTCGAGACGGGATTTTTGCTCCTGTCACAGAAAGCCGGTGACGAGGCCGATGAATACCGGCAAGGTTTGATTGACGGTGGCTTTGCGCTTGAAGACATGAGCCCACAGGAAACGGCTGACAGATTTGCATTTGTTGACCCTTCAGCTTTGCGTTGGGGGGCCTATAGCCCCGAGGGTGGTGTGTTGCTGAGCCTGAAGATTGCAGCGGGCATCAAAGCCTGGTTGATCGCCAAAGGTGCGGATGTGCGCGAGAACTGCCGGGTTGCATCAGTGGATGCATCTTCCGGATCTGTCACGCTTGAATCGGGTGATGTTCTTAGCGCCGACAGGGTCGTTGTGACCGCTGGTGCCTGGGTGTTGAAGTTGTTTCCAGATCTGTCCGATGAATTGACGACCTATCGAACCGCTGTGGCCTATCTCACTCCGCCGCCGGACCTTCTGGGGGCCTGGAAAAATGGACCGGCTATTCTTGACGTTGGTGGTGAGGTGGATGGATACGTTTTGCCGCCGGTCGCCGGAACGGGGCTAAAGGTGGGCTCCGGTTTGACCAAATATGTCTCTGCTGATCCCGAAGCTGATCGGGAGCCGAAGGATGGAGAGGGTTTGACCATCAGGAACTATTTCTCTCCGCCCTTTGCACGGATCGAGGAATATCAGGTCGAGCGTGTGGCAACCTGCGCATATACCTTCACAAAGGATCAGCATTTTCTCGTGCGTGAATGCGGAAAGACAGTGGTGGTCTCTGCTTGTTCCGGTCATGGCTACAAATTCGGTGCCGTTGTTGGGCGCAGGATTGCCGGTGGGATTTTGGATGGTGATCTTGAAGCTGCCCGCATCTGGATCGAGGCACGCGATTGAAGTTTTTGTCTTAAGCGGTTGATTTTTCGGTCTGCCCCCCTGATTCTGTTTTTTTAGATCGTGGGGAGTATTTATGACGATTGAAATCAGGAAACTGCTTGGTGATGACCTAACCGCAGCGTTGGAAGATCTTGCGGGGCTGAGGATCGCCGTGTTTCACGATTGGCCTTATCTTTACGACGGCTCAATGGAGTATGAGCGCGGGTATCTTGCGCGTTATGCCGAGACCGAAGGCGCTGTGATTATTGGCGCTTATGATGGCGATACATTGGTTGGCGCTGCGACCGGCGAACCGCTGGAAGCGGAAGTGATACAGTTTCGCGGCCCATTTGAAGACAAGGGCTTTGAGCCGCAGGAAATCTTTTACATGGCTGAATCTGTTTTGTTGCCTGCCTATCGGGGGCAGGGTATCGGCCATCTGTTTTTTGAAGAACGTGAAGCACATGCGCGCGCGCTCGGCTTTCAAATGGCTGCCTTTTGCGCGGTGATCCGCCCCGACAATCATCCTTTGAAGCCTGACAATTACACATCGCTTGATCCCTTCTGGCGCAAGCGGGGCTATGAAAAACTCGCTGGTGGTATCGTGCATTATCCCTGGCAGGATATTGATGAGACAAAAGAGACAGAGAAGCCGATGCAGATCTGGGTCCATCGTCTTTGAGCCTCTGACGGTCTAAAAGGCTTTTGAGACAAGGCCTTGAAAACTGCATTTGCGCTCGCGCCCGATTGGATGCTTAATATATCTCAGGTTGCCTTTTGCGGGAGTTGCAATCATGGGGATATTTTCATTTTATCGGAGCGTTTTGCTGGGTTGCCGATGGCGGGTCTTTGCCTTGCCAGCGATGTTTTTGATCGCTTTTGGTTCGAGCGCCTGCCAGAAGGCACCCGCACCTTCGGACGCGGAGATGGTGAGTGAAACTGTTGTCTTAGAAACTGAGACTGCAGGGGGGCGTGGTCCGGCGTCCGTTGAAACACCGCCAGAAGATGTTCCGCGAACGGCCGCTCCTGATTCTGGTGGAGGCGGTTTCGCTCCCATGCCAGAGCCGATAATCGTAGTCGAAGCGTACGAAAGTGTGGCCGAGAGGCCAGAGCCGTCGACAACCACGGCCAGTGAAGTGGCTGTTACGCCATTAGAAGACATTGTTGCGACGCGTGTGTTTGCAGGGCCGTCCGAATATCCACCAGCTGAATTCAAGGCCTACGGTATTCTGGCGTTTCCAGCACGAGCGACATCGCAGACGCTTGAGCGGCACAGCTTCATTTGTGAAGCTTATCTTGCGCGTCTGCCTCATGCGGACGAAGTGTCAGCGTCCCGCAGCGTTCAGATGGTTACAGTGTGGCCGATGCGGACCGATGGCCAGGCCGCGAACCTGAACGCCCTCAGTCCTGCCGATACTTGTGCGCGCGCAGTCACTGGCTATGGGCTGGTTGCCGCGCATGATGCCATCAAGGATGCGAGAAAGGCCGGGCATAGGCTTGAGGGGCGTGGACCTTATCTTCTGGCATGGTCGCCAGCTTCTGACAAAGGCAGGGCCGATGTCTTGGTTCTGTCGGCGGATCTCAGCAATGTCAGCACGGCAGAAGGTGCAAGGAATGTCATGCACAAGTGGGCGCAGGATATCGAGAAACAACCTGATCTGTGGAGCAACGGTTGGGACCTTGAAAAGGTGCGTCTTGCCATCCAGTTGTGGGTCGACCGCTTTGGCGAGAATGTGCTGCTGGCAATCAAGGAAGGAACCTAGGGATGGACTTCGTCAAGATTGCACGCGAGCTGAGCTGTCCTGCGATAGCAGGCGCTCTGGTCGGTCTCGCTTTGGTCTGGTGGGTCGAACCGGCGACCAAGGGAGGAACAACTCTCCTTATCGCCGGCCCGGTTATGATTTTCACGCTCGTTGAACGCGTCGTCAGGCTTTGTTTCGGCAGGAACTCAAACGTGGAAGCGGACGACAGTTAGCGCTTGGCGTGGACTTCTGCGGTTACTGATCAAGTTCCCAGACGATGGAAACGGTTGAAGAAATGGATTGTTCGCCCGCTTCGACCGGCATTGGCGCAGCTTCTGCCATTACCATGCCCATGGCTGCCTTGGCATAAGGGCGCGGACCCTGTGCGCCGCCTTCGGTGATGGTTCTGACCCGGCCCAGTTGAAAGCCAAGGGCCTCTGCGTAGAGTTCAGCTTTCGCTTTTGCGTCCGCGACGGCCATCTTACGAGCTTCGTTGCGCTTTTCATCCGCATCGGAGATCTGGAACGAAATACCGCCGACTTCATTGGAACCTGATTCAACCACCGCGGTGATGACGGGTCCTAGTTTTTCCAAATCGCGCACGCGAATGGTCACACCATTGCGCACCTCATAGCCGTTAATCTTGGAGCTGTATTGATCGCCGTTCTTGATCCGCTCATAGGTTGGCTGGATTGAAAAACCTGATGTCTGAATGTCTTTTGCTTCAATCCCGGCGGTCTTGATCTGGTCGATGATCGCATTCATGGCAGCTGTGTTCTGCTGCAGTGCCTCGGGCGCTGTTTTCGCCGGGGTGACAACGCTCGTTGTGACCACACCCATGTCAGGGGCTGCGGTTACGGTTCCCTGGCCTGTGATGGTGATCTTGCCCGGTCTGGCGCGCATTTCACGTTGGCCGGGTTTCTTCTGCGCTACCCGCTTTTCATTTTCCAGCGACATGCTTTGAGCATGCGCGCGTGGTGCCACGACCAGCGCCAGCGCTGCCATCAAGGCAGAAACCCAAATGAGCCGGCGTAGGGACAAGTTGGGGGCGGGAACAGCTTTGACAGCAGTTTGAGGGCGTGCGGGGCGTTGGATATACATGAACGTCTCCTTCTTCTAGCACTGCGCAGCGAGGTCTGCGAAGCGCCTGTTGTTATGACGATCAGCCAAGAATACGGCAGGCCTGTGGCGGATGATGCTGGAACTGTTGACCAAGCCAGGAAGTCCTTATCAAAAGGCCCTGACTGCGGAGAGATGTTGGGGGAGGCGCGCGAGATCTGCTCGCTCAATTAGGGGTCGAACAACGCGCTGGCGAGCCCATTTTAGGGCTTTGCTGGCGTCAATTAATCAGATCGAGCAACTATCTCTATGCGTGCAAATATGTATAAAGGGAAAGACTGGTGCCGCCATTTTGGGCCCGGCACTCTCCGTGAGACTTTACCGCCCATCGCAAGGGTGAATATTCTAGGGGTTGGGAATGAACGCCAAATCGATCCGTCGTCTGGCCAGGGTTGTGATACCGCTGGCCATCCTCATCTGGCTTGTGCCTTGGCTGGCCTTGTTCTTTGTGGTTTGCGGCATTCTCGATTTGGCGCGCCACAAGCGTTTTGATCCGGCGCTTATCGCCAAGTATTTTTCCGGCAATGGTCTCCTGACCTGGCTTCTGTCTCCGGTTAATCTGTTTTTCGACCTGATCAGCAAGCGGAATCATTACCGGATGCAATTGTCAGAGTTTCCAGATGAGGAAAGGGCTGAGATCGAAGGCATGCTGAAGGTCTTTGACACCCGGCGCGATGAGATTCTTGCCGACCTGCAGGGACGTATGGATGGCAAACGACGCGGCATGGTCTTCTACCGTTGGTATGATCAGCCAGCCGACCTGAGCATTCCTGAATTCAACCGCGACTTCAAATACGTCAAGACCATCGGGGTTTCGATCTTCAATGGGCAGGAGAAAACCTCCCTGCATTTTGGCCCTTTGCGTCTCACCATTCGTCTTCTTTACAATCTGACGACGCGCCAGAGCGACGAGATCTTCATCGAAGCAAATGGCGAGAAACACTATTGGCACGATGATCCGCTTTACATATTCGACGATACCATTCAGCACCGGTCAGTGAATGGGGAAGATGGTCTTCGCGCGTGCGTGTTTGTCGATGTGTTGCGGCCAAGCGCCTTTACGCGGTTCCAGAACGGCGCGGTCAAAGTCTGCAATGTCCTTTTGTCCGGCGTGAACAGGGTCTTCTACAAGAATTGGGACATGATTGGTACAAAGCCTGCCGGATCTTCCGAGCCCGGCGCGTCCTGAGTGCAAGTGGCTGGCGCATCGCTCGCGTTGAAAAGCCGGCCGGTGCGCCAGCGCTTTAAAGAGTTTTATGGGCTGGCTGTTGACCAGTTCTGAAAGCTCTTGCAGGTGCAAGAAAACATGGTGTAGGTAGGTCGCACTTCGCTCTGTTTGGCGCGCTGTTCATCAGGCCGCCAAACGCACAGCAAAGGGCCTGTAGCTCAACTGGTTAGAGCCGTCCGCTCATAACGGATTGGTTGGGGGTTCGAGTCCCTCCGGGCCCACCATTTTCTCTAAGAACTGATTTTGCTTAATAAAATTCAGATCGATGCTTGTTTGTACACCGGGACGTACTCCTGAACGTACACACGGGAAATTCGTGCTGATGTACCTCTGGCGCCGACAAACGGGCTTTTGTTTTCAACTCAGAGTTCCGAAAAAATACGAAGTTTACCTTGGTTCAACGCCTTTCCGGCTATGGCTTGGATCAATCGACAAGCGGAGCGCGGCCCGGATGGCAACAATCCTTGCGGCCCATGCGTTCGAGAGCATGAGTGCGGGCATGGACAGAAAAGCGCTGGAAGACAGCCTGAAGGCCTTGGGCGAGGAACTAGCGCAACTCGAGGGACGGCGACGGCGGGCGGGGTTGAAGGCGTCGCAACTTCGGAACGAGGTTGAGCTCGCTCTTATTGATCCGGACAATCCGGGACCGTTGGACCTGTCGAAATGGAAGCTCTCTCAGGACCTTGAGTTCGCGCTTCAGTCGGCGGACAAGGAAGAAGCGGTCAAAAACGCATACACGGCAACACTGGACCGTCTGAATTTCCTCAAGGGTGTTCTTGAAAGGGACCAGATCGCCGTCGAAGCGGAAAAGGTTGGACTTCACAGCGCGCTTCGGACGTTCGCCTCGGTAAGTATGACACCAGCGTCGCCACAGTTGTCGCACCATGTTCCGCAATCCGCTAGTGAAGCGCCTCCTGCAACAGAAAATGCGCGAGAAATCACCGAGGATTCGCTTTTGAGTGTTGCTGCTCAAGTTGTCCTCGCTGCCCGTCGTGAGGCGAAAGGCGAGGATGCCGGTCCGGATCGTTACCAAGAGCGGTTGGAAGCGTCCCTGGCCGCATTCATAGACGTCATCGGAGACCTTCCGCTCAAGCAATATCTTCCGATTCATATACAGGACTTTGCCACCATTCTGGCTCAGGTGCCCTTGAACCGGTCGAAATATCCCGAGTTTAAAGGGTTGTCTCTCCGAAAAATCGTCGAAAAAAACGGCAGACGAAAACCTCCTCTTCCGCATCTTGCGACGACCACGATTCAAGGGTCTATTTCGGATTTTTTAAGCCTTTGGAACCGTGCGACGGCTGGTGTAGGCGGGGTGAAAGATCTGAAGGCATATCGAATCACCATGCCGTCGGCCGCTTCGAAAAGTATTGAGCGGGAAGCAATACCCGTCGGCAACCTAAACAAGTGGGTTGCTGCGGCGGCGGAGCAAAAGTGGCGGAACGCCCATAAGCGTTGGTTGCCGATTGTTGCCATGCTGACGGGAATGAGACTTGGTGAAATCGTGTGGCTGCAAGTGTCAGACTTCGTTGAACAAGACGGACATACGATTATCGATTTGCGCAAACCTCTGATAATCGATCGAAAAGAAGTCGAACGTCGTCTAAAAACGCCGGATTCAAGTCCAAGAATAGTTGCTCTGCCTCCTTCTCTGATCGAATCCGGGTTTGTCAACTATGTACGAGAAGTACGAAAGAGGGGTTGGGTATTTTCTGCATTTCATACGGCGGATGATCCTGCCGACGCCGCGTCCAAACAAATGAAAAATTGGATGGTGACACTGGCAATACACGAGCGTCATCGCCAGACTTTCCACAGCCTCCGGCATAATGCAAAGCATTGGTATGCCTACCATTTCGGACAGAGAATAGCTGATCGGCAACTCGGTCATAAGCCGCCACACATCGGTGGACAGTATGGATTTAAGGTACTTCAGCCAGAGGAAGTCGAGCTAATCGCCCAAATGCCGATTCCGCGTGGGCTCGACTTAACGCCCTTCCTCTCAAGGAAATTAGACTGTCTCCAGACATTGCACGACGACGTCGGCAATGGGGCCGCGAGGGGACTGTCGGCTAGCGTGCTCCAATATGATTAGCTGACGTTCATCGGCCTTGATTGTAGTGGCAGTTCCGGCCCAAAGTTGCCGTTGAAATGTTGGTTGACCAACGACCGCTTTGCGCCCGCATACCGGGCGTTCAGTCTGCCATAAAAGTTCGCTGAAAGCTGCCTTTCGCCTCATCAAGCAAGATGTCCAATTTGGATTGGTTTTCTTCTGCACTATCAGGCTCAGAGCCGACATCGACAAAGGCTGGGTTAAAATGCGACCTACGGTCTTCTGGCAGGTCTGCGTGACACAATTCGGTATCCAACCTAACTGCGTCTCAGGCCGAGCCTAACATCTTAGCAATCAGAGCAGTGTCACTTGCGCCTGTATCCTTAAAAGTAGTTCGGATCGACGAAGTTCCAATATATATTTTCCCGGTCGAGCGATTTGCTGTTTTTGAACGGCTCCCGCCGGCACCTCTCACGCAGCTCAACAAGAAAAGACCCCAAACCCTTTCAAGGACCAGAAAAAACCTGAGGACTACGAATATATTCGCCATTGGCAATTCGCGATGACTAAACAGTTCAAGTTTAAATCATCACGATATCCATAATCCTCAGGTTTCAGTTTAGGGTTGGACGTTTTTGCAAAAAAACATCGGTGGGACGATGGATACTTGCTATTTTGAGTGCCTTTGGAGCAACGCCAAATTCAATCTGGCATGAATTCTGAGAGATTCAACCGAAAAACCTTATTTTGCATAAAACAACGAGAAAAATGCACTTAAATAACCTATTAACCCTAAGAGAAATACATGAAGTCGAATACCTCTTTGACGAAAATGGGGCAGTTTGCCTTCAATCTTAGAAGCGCTTCTATTGCAGGACTTTGCCGATGTCCGCCCCACACGACATTCCGGCCGCTAACCTCGCGCTACTCTGCAGCCACACCTGCTACGCGACAACAATTGGCGTTCCGATATCAACACGGGCGTAGAGATCGATAATGTCCTGATTGAGCATCCTCAGGCACCCCGAAGACGTGGCGCGTCCGATGGTCCACCATTCCGGGGTCCCGTGTACCCGGTAGAGCGTATCGGCCCCATTTTCGTAAATATACAGTGCCCTGGCTCCCAACGGATTGTCGATGCCGCCAGACTTGCCGTCCTGATAGGCCGACAGTGCGGGAACGCGCGCCACCATTTCCCGCGGCGGCGTCCACCGAGGCCACGGCTTTTTGCGCGCAATCACACCTCTGCCCGACCAATCGAACCCTTGGCGTCCAATGCCGATCCCGTAGCGAATGGCGCCTCCGTCGGGCTCGATCAGAAAAAGATGACAGCTGGCAAGCTGAACCACAAGACTGCCCGCAACAGCTCCTTTCGGTGCGTCAACGCGTGCTCTTAGAAGATCCGGCCTCAGCTTGCGATAGTTGATGCCCGGAATGGCAATCCCGCTATCCTCTACCGGCGCATAGATCCGGGCCGGGTCGAAGTTGATAGCAGCCGTCTTTTGGTCCGAGGAGAGGTGCGGACTGGCCTCGGGAGCCGGAGAGCC
>JABXHV010000047.1 GCA_013373445.1 Paracoccaceae bacterium
GCCCGCGCAGCGGCTGCAATGTGACCCGTCTGACGGCGGATGAAGGTTTGGGCTTGTGCTTTGTCTAAAACTTCGTTATTTCGAGTATTGTCGAAATATTGACTATGCCCGCTGTTGAGGCGCGTCTGACGTGCGCATGAAAGGCCTACCCCCATGTCGGTTATCATTTATCACAACCCGAAATGCGGAACTTCCCGAAATACGCTCGAGATGATCCGGCAAGCCGGGGAAGAACCGGAGGTGATCGAGTACCTCAGGACCCCGCCGACTCGTGAGCGCCTTGTCGAGTTGATAGCGGCGATGGGTGTGCCTGTTCGCGAAGTGCTGCGTCAGAAGGGAACACCCTACGATGAACTTGACTTGGGCGATGACAAGTGGAGCGATGAGGAGCTGGTCGACTTTATGATGGAGCACCCGATCCTGATAAACCGACCTATTGTCGTCACCCCGAAAGGTGTCGCTTTGTGCCGTCCTTCGGAAAGAGTTCTGGATCTGCTGCCAGACGGCGCTGTTGCAAGCTTCACCAAGGAAGATGGAGAAGTTGTCGGAAGTGGGCGTACAGCATGAGTGATCAGATGACGCGGGATGGCGCCAGAGACAGTGATTTTCCGGCGCTGCAGGAAACGAGCTTTCGCGAGATCGATCAGGATCGGCTGTTCTCGGTTCCGCCCAGTCAACATGCACCGCGCGTTCTGATGCTCTATGGATCTTTGCGTGAGCGCTCGTATAGTCGGTTGCTTGCTCAAGAGGCGGGGCGACTTTTGGAGCGGATGGGTGCAGAGGTGCGCTTCTTCCATGCAGATGGATTACCGCTGCCCGATGACTGCACGCCCGATCATCAAAAGGTTCAGGAATTGCGCGAGCTTTGCCAATGGTCTGAAGCTCAGGTCTGGTGTTCTCCGGAGCGCCATGGCGCGATGACAGGTATCATGAAGACGCAGATTGACTGGGTGCCACTGTCTGTAGGCGCTGTTCGTCCCACGCAAGGCAAAGTGCTGGCGTTGATGCAGGTTTCCGGTGGTTCTCAGTCTTTTAATGCGCTGAACCAGATGCGGGTTTTGGGGCGCTGGATGCGCATGTTCGTTATCCCGAACCAAAGTTCTGTTCCCAAAGCCTTTCTGGAGTTCGAGGAAGACGGTCGCATGAAGCCCTCGTCGCTTTACGACAGGGTGGTGGATGTCATGGAAGAGCTGATGAAGTTCACGCTAATCTTGAGGGACCGGTCTGATTATCTGGTGGATCGCTACTCGGAGCGCAAGGAAAGCGCGCAGGCGCTGTCCAAACGCGTCAATCAAAAGACCATTTGAGAGAAGGGTCGCAGTTTCCTTCCCCAAGAGTTTTAGGTACTCGGCTTTATCGGATAAAGGCTGCGATCAGACCTGATGCAGGATCAGGCGCTTGTTCTGATGTTTTCGTTTTCCAGCTCATCGGCTTCTTCGAAGTCTTCGTCCGCTTGAGCCTCTTGGGCTCTCTGCTGTTCCCCAAGCTGGAGGTGCGTGGGAATGGTCGTAGGATCCATACTCGGCATTTCGAACACCAGCTTGATGTTCTCCACGTTCTTCGATGTGCCCGGGCGGCCGAGCAGATACCCTTGAACGATGTCACAGCCAGCGGCTTGTAGAAGAATGATCTGCTCTTCAGTCTCGACGCCTTCAGCGACGATCGGAACGCCAAGAGAGCGACCAAGACCTACAATGGAGGCCACGACAGCATCGGTTCTTGGATCGTCTCCAAGTTCCTTTACGAAGCTGCGATCAATCTTGATCTTGTCGAACGGGAAGCGGCTCAGGTAGCTCAGGGAAGAATAACCTGTGCCGAAGTCGTCCATTGCGATGGAAACACCCATAGCGCTAATGTTGTTCAAGGTTTCGATCACCATATCCGTGTTGGAAATCAGCAGACTCTCGGTGATTTCAATTTCGAGGCGATGTGGCTCGAGGCGACTGTTCTTCAGTGCCTGGGCAATTTTCTGCTCGGTAACACCCGGAATGAACTGAGCTGCGGAGACGTTGATTGCGATGCGCAGGTTCCTGTTTTCCCAATTCGCAGCTTCCTTGCATGCATGCTGCAGAACCCAGTCACCGATCGCCTCGATCTGTCCGCTATCTTCAGCCACAGGAATAAAGACTTCCGGCGAGATATAGCCTTTGGTTGGATGTTCCCAACGGATCAAGGCTTCGAAGCCGCGCAGTGTGTTGTCATGCAATGAATATTGCGGCTGATACAGGACGCTGAACTGGTCCTGAGCGATAGCCGCCTTCAGGCCCTTCTCGATTTCCTTGCGCTTTTTGGCTTCGGCATCCATCTCCGGAGTGTACCAGGAGAAGGTTGCGCGACCGGCATGCTTGGATGCGTAAAGCGCCAGATCGGCACAATGCAGAATGCTTGATGTGCGCCAGTGGGCATCACTCGCGCGCGCAATACCCATTGAAATCGAAATCGGGATCGATCGGCCTTCAATAACGCAAGGCTCCTTGGCCAAGTCCATCATGCGTCCGGCCAAAAGCGTGACTTTGCCAATGTCGGATATTGTCGTCAAAATGATCGCGAATTCATCACCAGACAGACGCGCCACCAGATGGCCTTCAAAGCTGGATTTCAGCCGTTCTGCAACGATCTGCAAATAGATGTCGCCGATGCCATGGCCATGTGTATCGTTGATGTCCTTGAACTTGTCGACGTCACACAGAATAACGGCCATGTTGCCGGCCTTCACCTGAGAGACACGGAGTGCCTCGTTCAAATGTGCACTGAAGACAGCTCGGTTCGGGAGGCCGGTCAGTGCGTCATGGTGTGCGAGGAATTCAATTTCTTTACTTGCTTTGATCCGGTCTTTGAAACGACCCCACATCAAGAATGTCGCCAACGTGAATGAAAGCAGCGCAAAGCCGACGATAGCGATAAAGCCGAACTTCGACATGTAGTCCAGTTTCGACAGGAACATCGTATGATCGACGACCAGAACAAGCCTCTTGTTGGAAGTAACCATCTCCGTTGGATTGATGACCACAAAAGCTCGGGCGGAGTGAACGCCCATCCAGAATGTGTCGGGAACTGTTGCCGTCTTGCCAGTGCCTTCTGCCAGCTGGAGCGTCTCCTTCAGCAATTGGCGCGACAGGCCACTTTCACTGGTGATTGCATTGATAACCGGTGTTTCAGAAGTCGGTTTTTCGAGTTCCGTTGGATCAATGATGTATTGGTTCAAGATCTTGGCTGGAGACAGAGCTTGATTGAGTGCGCGTTTCAGAGGCTGAGGAATCTCGGTCTGACCAGAAAGACCTGCATCGGCGATGGTTTCTTCAGGTGACGCGCTTTGCAGGCGGAGGCCGAAAGGGCTTTCATCTGCCGCGTCTTGAGAAGTATCAGCCAAAAGGGCTTTCAACGTTTTTGTTTGGTTCAGGTCCGATAGGACGCGCGGCACTTTTAAAAGAGATTCAGAGACTTCTTTTTTGAAAACCCACCCCTTGCCATAGTTGAACGCGAGGTAGGTGGTAAAGGCAACCACAACAACTGCAGCTGTTGTTGTGATGAAGGCCATGAAATTGTTCGTCTGTGAAACGGACGCCATACTCAATACAATCTTTGACTAAACCAATGAGGGGGATTTTACGGATATTTCGTTTAATAGGAGTGAATCACACCCTGCGTCTTTTCGGGTAAACGCATTTCCCTGAGCATCTTTTTTCGTGCAGTTCGATTTGAGCAGAACTTATGCTCTTTCCTCGACGGCCACCGCTCTGTAATAAGAAAAGATATTTTTCTCTGAGCCAGCTGTCTCTGCAGCCCGCTCATGACGTGAATGGAGTGGGTCGTTGAGCGTTTGGGGCAGCCTTGCCAGCATTGTTGCTGCGATCGGCTCTGGAGGTGCTCAGTTTGTCGACAGACTGGTTCAGCTGGTTCTGTCGCGGCCCGAAGGCACTTCCACCGTAGGTTTTACTGTCGCCATGATCGCTTTGTCTGCCAAGATGGCCAAGGCTGATGGCGTCGTCACAGCTGACGAAGTCATTGCATTTCAGGAACTGTTCGAAGTTCCAACAGGCGAAGAACAAAACGTTGCACGCCTTTTCAATCTGGCGAAAGAAGATGTGGCCGGGTTTGAAATCTATGCCAAAAAGCTCGCCGATCTGTTTCCCTATGACCGCCTGACCTTGATCGATATTCTCGATGGCCTTTTTTACATTGCCAAGGCCGATGGTGTTGTCCATGAGGACGAGGTCTCATATCTGGAACGGGTAGCCGAGATTTTCGGGCTGACAAGCCGCGAGTTTTCCCGAATGATGGCACGCCATGCGCGCGCCGCCGGCGATCCTTACTTGGTCCTCGGACTTGGACCAGAGGCTTCTGATGAAGAACTGAAGTCTCGTTATCGCAGGGAAGTGCGGGAGACTCATCCGGACAGGTTGATTGCGCGCGGGGTTCCCGAAGAATTTGTCCGAATTGCTAATGACCGCATGGCATCTTTGAATGATGCCTGGGGGCAGATCCGTCAGGAACGAGGTATATGAGCGTTCAAACCGACACGCAGATCAAGGCGCGGGTTCATCCGTCTCCCAACCACGGTGAAAGAGCAAACGCTGCGCAGATCGACATGTTGATCCTGCACTACACGGGCATGAAGGATGCGGAGAGCGCACTGCAGCGGTTATGTGACCCACGGGCCGAGGTCTCTGCGCACTATCTGATTTATGAGGATGGCACCATCTTGCAATGTGTGCCCGAAGCACGTCGCGCGTGGCATGCCGGTGAGGCGTTTTGGCGCGGTGTGGGCGATATAAACTCTCGCTCAATTGGCATCGAGATCGTCAATCCAGGCCATGAATTCGGCTATAAAGACTTTCCAGACGCCCAGATTGAAGCGGTAACCGCATTGTCGGCGGATATATGCGCCCGGCACAGCATCGATCCATGGATGGTCCTTGGTCATTCGGACATTGCGCCGAGCCGTAAACAGGACCCGGGCGAAAAGTTTCCCTGGTCGGTTTTGGCGTCAAAAGGCGTGGGACATTGGGTGCAGCCGGAACCAATTGCCGCTTCGGGCATTTTCATGCAGGAAGGTGAAAGTGGTCAACCCGTCGAGGCATTGCAGTCCATGCTGGCTCTCTATGGTTATGACGTCGATGTTTCCGGTGTCTTTGACAGGGGGACCCGCTTGGCAGTGACTGCGTTTCAAAGGCACTTTCGTCCGCAAAAGGTCGATGGTGTTCTTGACCAGTCGACACTCGTGACGCTGCATGGTCTTTTGGCTGCGCTGCCTGCCATCTAGCGGCTCCGTTCATCTATTTCAGGTGAGCAGGGTCGTCAGGCGGCTTGCGAAAGCCGTTCGTTCAAATTTTAGATTGCCAGACTTCCGAACTTGGTGTGCCATCATTTTGCCGCATTGCAGCATCGTTTTGCCAGTGTTGTGGTGAATGTTATGGAAATGAGCACATTTTAGCCACAAAATGCAGAGATTTTTGAAACATTTCGTGATTTTGACGGACTGATTTTGGTCCAATATTGAAGTCATTCCTCCGCCGAACAAAAAACAGAACACAAAACAAATAAAGGTTCGGCAGAATGCAAAAGTCGAAACGTTTTCTGGTGGGTGCACCTTTGTTGGCGCTTGTCTTCTTGATCACCAACCCTGCTTTCGCAAGCTTTCAATCTGATGACTGGGTTCGGCCTGCGCCGCGCAATCAGGTTGCGAAAGTTGATGTGGGCCAGTTGAAGGGCTCCAAGCGGGTGGCGGCACGCCGCGCTGCTTATCAAAAGATGATTAAAAGCGCGGCCAAGAAGCACGGCGTACCCATCAAAGTTGCTCAAGCGGTCGTACAGGTCGAGAGCAACTTTAATCCCAAAGCGCGTGGTGGTGCTGGTGAAATCGGTCTCATGCAGATCAAACCTGCAACTGCACGTGGCCTTGGTTTTCGCGGGAATTCCCGTTCGCTCTACGATCCACAGACCAATCTTGAGTGGGGCATGAAATATCTTGCTGGTGCTCACAAGCTTGCCAACGGTGATGTTTGTGGCACGATCCTGCGCTACAACGCTGGTCACTATGCGCGTCGCATGAACCCGATCAGCGCGCGTTATTGCCGCAAGGTCCAGCGGATCATTGCATCCAGCTAACACATTTGGCTTGGATTTTATCAAAGCCCGCTGCACGCGATGCGGCGGGTTTTTTTGTGGCGAGAGGCTGGCAATATGCCCTCTGTGAGACGATTGCGTTTTGACTTTATCGTGTCAGGTCGTCTTGCATTGCTTGACCTTGTCTCCAATCCCACCTAAGGCAGCGAGGCCAGTCGGCCGGACAGCTGCTGCCACAAGTGCCGAAAGGCCGTGGTGGAGGAAAGTCCGGGCTCCGAGGAAACACGGTGCCGGGTAACGCCCGGCGGAGGCGACTCTAGGGAAAGTGCCACAGAAAGCAAACCGCCCCGATGTGCAGGCTTGTCTTGCGAGCGGGGTAAGGGTGAAAGGGTGGGGTAAGAGCCCACCGCGCGGGCGGTAACGGCCGCGGCACGGTAAACCCCACCGGGAGCAAGACCGAATAGGGGCAACGTGGGCGCTTGACGCCCAGGCCGGTTTCCAGGCCAGTTGCCCGGGTTGGTTGCGAGAGGCGTTCGGCAACGGACGTCCCAGATGAATAGCTGTCACGTCTGATGAGGATCCGTCCTTTTCGGGCCGTACAGAACCCGGCTTACAGGCCGACTGGCACTTAATTTTCTGAAAAAACTGACCCAACGTAATCCTTTTTTTGAATGGACCGTTGCGTCCTAAGCGTAGCGGTCTGTGTTTGACTTGCGGGCACTCGCTCATAAGCGCGGGGTGTGGCGTTTGTTCCCTGCTTGACGTTGCGATTCTCTTTGATTGTCAAGCGTTCATTAACCATGCGGGGCGCATATTAACCTATCGGGTAAGTAGGGGTGTTTGCATGAGGAGAATCCATGCACTTTCGTTGACTGCCCATGATATCCCATGTTATCCCATAAATGCCCAATTATTGTTGGCGTGACCAACCACCGTGCCCGTGTGGGCCCGGATGGGTTCTTGTCTGGTTGCCAGCCATGCTTTTGGGAATGTGTTTTTTGAACTGAACCTACGCCTGAAGGGGTCTAATGGCCGGCTTTGTTTCGCATTTTACCAACCGGCTGGACGCCAAGGGTCGTGTTTCGATCCCTGCGCCGTTCCGTGCTGTGTTGGCGCGAGACGGTTATGAAGGGCTCTACTGCATTGCCTCTCCCCATAGTGTTGCTGTGGATGCAGGCGGCAACGCTCTGCTTGGAGAAATTGAGGCGAGGCTCGAAACGTTCGCGAAACTGACGCCGGATCACGACGCGCTGGCGATGGCGCTCTTCGGAGTGAGTGAGACCCCGAAGATCGACGGGGATGGGCGGATGATGATCTCAGACATGGTGCGAGAGCACACCGGCATTACTGATCAGGTCACTTTTGCAGGCCTTGGCTACAAGTTTCAGATCTGGGAGCCGGAGAAGTTTCGTGAGCACCGCGCGGAGGCCACTAAGCGGGCGCTTGCGATGTTGTCGGGGGAACTTGTCTCGACTGCAACACCTGGAGGATCGGTATGATTGTGCACGGCAATCATGACATCCCATCAGATGCTGGCGGACCAGTGCGTCACGTATCGGTTCTCCTTGGTGCTGTTCTGGAACATCTGGATCCAAAGCCCGGCGAAGTGATCATTGACGGGACTTTCGGAGCAGGTGGCTATTCAAAGGCATTCCTGGAACGCGGTGCCAAGGTTATTGGCATTGACAGGGATCCCGATGCGGTCGCTGGTGGCCAACCTCTCGTTGATAGCTCAGGCGGAAATCTGATCCTGGTCCCCGGTGCCTTCGCTGACATGGAGGAGCATGCGCAAACGCTTGGCTTTGAGAGTGTTGATGGTGTCGTTCTGGATCTCGGTGTGTCTTCAATGCAGCTGGATCAGGCCGAGAGAGGCTTTTCTTTCATGCGTGACGGGCCGCTCGACATGCGTATGGCGCAAGATGGACCTAGTGCTGCAGATGTTGTCAATCATTTGCCTGTCCGGGATCTGATCCGGGTTATCGGTTTGTTAGGTGAAGAAAAGCGGGCGACAACTGTTGCGCATGCAATTGAAAATGCGCGCAAGGACATGGTGTTTACCCGCACGTCCGAGCTGGCCGGTCTGGTTGAAAGGGTTTTGGGACGTTCTCCGAAAAAGGCGCAGATACATCCTGCGACGCGGACGTTTCAGGCTATTCGCATTTTCGTCAACAGCGAACTTCATCAGGCTGCCAATGCACTGGCTGCGGCCGAGCGTATCCTGAAGCCTGGCGGGCGCTTGGTGCTTGTGAGCTTTCACTCGCTCGAAGATCGCATCGTCAAACGCTTTTTTACCGATCGATCAAGGACGCGCGGCGGTGGATCGCGCCATATGCCGGAAGCCGATGTGCCACCGGCGACATTCGAACTTTTATCGCGCAAGGCTGTCGATCCGACACCGGAAGAGGCAGAAGCCAATCCGCGGGCGCGCTCGGCGAAGCTGCGGGCAGGTCGGCGCACCGATGCGCCGGCTCGCGCTCTCGATCTGCATGCGGTGGGCGTTCCTAAAATTGCAGAATTTCAAGGCTTGGGAGACTGAGATGGCACGCTATATCAACATCCTCTTTATCTTCATGGTCGTTGTGGGAGCTGCGGCCGTTTATGACGTGAAGTTGGCAGCCGAAAAGTCAGCGTCGCAAGTTGCGGATCTGACGCGTCAAATCGAAGAAGAACGTGCAGAGATCCGCCATCTGAAAGCTGAATGGAGCATGCTCAATCAGCCAGAGCGATTGCAACGCCTGGTCACGCGCTACAATGAGTATCTCCAACTTGAAGAGCTCGATGCGCACAAAATCGTGTCGCCTGATCAGCTGCCGGTGCGTCCTGTCATGCTGGAACCCATTGGCGGTCCAACAACACTTGGCGGCTACGCCGGTGCAACTACAACAGCAGTTCAATAGGTGGGTATGATGGCGATGTCGGCGGAAACAACGTCATTCTTGCAAGTGAAGCCCCGGCGCCATGTGTCCGGTGGTGGTTCCATTTCTCCAGGAACCGTAAAGTCCCGTGTGAATTTGGCCATGCTCGCTTTCGTGTGTGCCTTTTTGGCTATGGGCGCGCGCCTTGTCTATTTTACGCAGATTGAAGACGGTCAGTCGACGCATTGGACCAGTGCGCAGGAGTCCATTTCCGCTTCCCGGCCTGATCTTGTCGATCGGCATGGCGAGATCCTGGCAACTGATATCAAGACCGCGTCTTTGTATGCGGAACCACGCCGGATTCTGGACGTGGACGATGCTGTGGAAGGCTTGATGCGGGTTTTGCCGACGCTTGATCAGGAAATGGTCCGCCGGCGTCTTTCCAGTGGTGCCGGTTTTGTGTGGCTCAAGCGTGAACTCTCACCTGACCAGGCCGAGAAAGTTCACAACTTGGGTCTGCCAGGCCTGCATTTCATGTCCGAGAACCAGCGGTTTTATCCAGGTGGAGCGACTGCTGGTCACATCGTTGGCTCGGTAAACATCGACAACCAAGGTCTGAGCGGCATTGAAAAGCACATCGATGATGACTGGCTTGGTGAGCTTAGGGATCTGGGGCTGACGACTGATCGCGTCATGGAGCCGGTGCAACTCGCAACTGATCTGCGCGTCCAGCATGTTGTGCGCGATGAGTTGACGAAGTCTATGGAACGCTTCCATGCGATCGCAGCCATTGGAATCGTGCTGGATGCAAAGACGGGCGAAGTGGTCGCCATGTCGTCGTTGCCTGATTACGACCCCAATGACCGGTCACAGGCCTTGGAACAAAAACGCATGAACCGGGCAACCGGTGGCGTTTATGAAATGGGGTCGGTTTTTAAGGCTTTCACCACCGCTATGGTGCTTGATTCGGGTCTTGTTTCCATCAATGACAGCTTTGATGCCAGCCGTCCGATCCGCGCCGCGGGTAGGACAATTACTGATTTCCACGGGAAAAACCGTATTCTCTCCGTTCCTGAGATCTTCATCTATTCGTCCAATATCGGTACGGCGAAAATGATGCTTAGAGCAGGTCTGCACCGGGAGCAGGAATTCCTCGGTCGGATTGGCCTGACATCGCGCCTCGATACCGAGTTGCCAGAAAATGCCACGCCCTTGTTGCCGCCGAAATGGAATGAGCTTGCTGCGATGACGATTTCCTATGGTCACGGTATTTCGGTGACACCGATGCAGACCGCCGTCGCTGCTGCTGCCCTCGTAAATGGCGGGACCTTGCTGCCTCCAACGTTCTTTCCTAGAACGCAGGAAGAAGCTAAGGCGTTGGGAAAACGCGTCATTTCCGAAGATGTCAGCCGCACGATGCGCCGTCTTTTCCGTATGAACGTGCTTTCAGGTTCCGGGCGTAGGGCAGAAGTTCCTGGCTATTATGTAGGCGGCAAAACAGGCACGGCCGAGAAGGTCGTTAATGGCGTTTACGCGAATGACAAGCGCCGGAACTCTTTCTTGTCGGCCTTTCCAATAAACGATCCACAGTACGTTGTTTTGGTGGTTCTGGATGAACCAAAGCCTGAGCGACCTGGTGTTCCTGCGACTGCCGGCATGAACGCTGCGCCGACGGTCAGCGCAATTATTCGGCGTTCAGCATCTATGCTTGGTGTCATGCCACGCTTCGGCGAGGGAGAAAAGCTGATCGAGATATCTTACTAAAGGCATAGAATAAGGGTTTGGAAAGCCGGGTGGGGTCGCAACCAGTACCGGTTTTCATATAGAAGGCCCGCAACGACTTAAGACGGACTGATTGAGACCATGCAGCTTGAGAAGCTCGTGAGGGGTATCGACCTTCGAATTGAGAAGGCGGCTGCCTCACAGCACGATATCACGGGATTGACGCCGGACAGCCGCAAGGTTGAGCCCGGTTTTTTGTTTGCCGCTTTCAAGGGTGCCCAGATCGACGGCGTCAAGTTTATTGCATCGGCAATTGAAAACGGCGCTGTTGCGATTTTGTGTTCCAGTGACGATGCGGACCGCGCCAAGGCAGGATTGCCAGAGGCTGTTGCTCTGCTGGTTTCTGATGAACCGCGTCAAACCCTCGCTTATATGGCGGCTCGTTTCTATCCAGATCAGCCAAGCACCATGGTCGCTGTCACTGGTACGAGCGGCAAGACATCTGTTGCCTATTTTGTTCGCCAGATCTTCCAAAACGCCGGGCATTCTGCCGCCAGTCTCGGGACGCTCGGGACAGTTACTGCAGATGGTCTGAACTACGGCGGTTTGACCACACCAGACCCGGTCTCTCTTCATGCGGAATTGGACGCATTGGCGCGTCGCGGCATCACCCATGGAGCGCTTGAGGCGTCCAGTCACGGACTTGATCAACACCGGTTGGACGGCGTTCGCATTGCAGCGGCCGCTTTCACCAATCTTGGCCGTGATCACATGGACTATCATCCAACGGTAGAAGACTACCTGAACGCCAAGCTGCGCTTGTTCAAGGATTTGCTTCCTCCAGGTGGTGTTGTGGTCGTTGATCCGAGCGAAGAATACGCCGATAGAGTCATTGAGGTCGCGCGCCAGCGGGGCTTGAAACTGATCACCGTCGGGGAGGCTGGCGAAGACCTGAAGTTGATCGGGTTGACGCCGCTCGGCAATGGTCAGGTGCTGAACCTTCAAACCGCCCACGGTGATTTCACCGTCACTTTGCCGTTGATTGGTCGTTTTCAGGTTTCCAATGCCTTGATTGCTGCAGGATTGACGATTGCAGTCGGACTTGATGCCGGTGCAGCACTTCGCAGTCTGGAAAACCTGAAGGGTGCGCCGGGGCGTCTCGAGTTTGCCGGACATAGCAAGAGCGGCGGAATCGTCGTGATTGATTATGCCCATAAACCGGATGCGCTGCGAAATGCGCTGACAGCCTTGCGTCCCGTGGCCAGCGGAAATTTGTCGGTTGTCGTTGGCGCTGGTGGGGACCGCGACCCAGGCAAGCGTGAAATTATGGGTCGAATCGCTGCTGAAATGGCAGATGAAGTGATCATCACCGATGATAATCCCCGCAGCGAAGATCCAGCGAAAATTCGCAAGCAGATGCTTGTTGGTGCTCCGAATGCGTTCGAGATTGGTGATCGCTTAAGTGCGATCAAGAAGGCTGTTCATGGCCTCAAGACCGGCGATGTTTTGTGTGTTGCCGGCAAAGGCCATGAAACGGGCCAGATTGTCGGCGACACGGTGCTTCCTTTTTCGGACCATGAGGCGGTTGCGCAGGCGATCGCAGAGGAAGACATTCTATGACTGCACCGCTTTGGACACTTGATGACTTTTTGGAAGCAACCGGCGGAGAAGTGCGCGGTGATCCTTCCAATGAAATCACGGGTATCTCCATCGACAGCCGAACGTTGCAAGAGGGCGAGGCCTTCGTTGCGATTATCGGTGACAGGTTCGACGGACATGACTTCGTCGACAAGGCGATGGAGAATGGTGCTGCCCTTGCTCTTGTGGGGGAAGACCGTATTGACGATTTACCTGCGGATGGCCGTTACGTTGTCGTTCCGGACCCATTGGCGGCCCTTCGTTTTCTGGGAGTAGCAGCGCGTCAACGCACCGATGCCCGTATTATTGCAGTCACAGGTTCGGTTGGTAAGACCGGCACCAAAGAAGCACTTCGTACCTGTTTGGAGGCTTGCGGCAAGACCCATGCCTCTGTTGCCTCGTTCAACAATCATTGGGGCGTACCGCTGACGTTGGCTCGTATGCCTGCTGATACTGAGTACGGCGTTTTTGAAATTGGCATGAATCACGCTGGTGAGATCACGCCGCTGGTTCAAATGGTGCGTCCGCATGTGGTGGTGATCACGGCAATTGAGCCCGTGCATCTTGAGTTCTTTGGCTCGTTGGAAAAGATCACCCAAGCCAAGGCTGAAATCTTCAGCGGTCTTGAGCCGGAAGGTTTCGCAGTCCTGCCGCGTGACAGCAGCCAATTTGATCTTTTGTCGTTCTTGGCGACCGCCAGCAACGTTCGTAACATTCGCACGTTCGGAACGAATGAGCTGGCTGACAATTACCTGATCGACAGCACCATTACGGAAACCAGTTCACTGGCCCGCGCGATGCTCTTCGGAACGGATATTTCCTACATGATAGGCGCTCCTGGTGATCACTATGTCAAAAACAGTTTGGCGGTGATGACAGCTGTTGTGCTTGTCGGTGGGGATCTGGAGCTTGCCGCTGATACGCTTGCAAATGTCCATGCGCCGAAGGGCCGTGGTGAGACAACAGAGCTTCATTTAAGCGATGGCACCGCCCAGCTGATTGATGAGAGCTACAACGCCAATCCTGCTTCGATGCGCGCCGCCTTTTCCGTTGCTGGCGCCGCTGAGACACGTGGTGATGGTCGACGGATTGCCGTCATCGGCGATATGCGCGAGTTGGGCGCGGATGCAGACGCCTTGCACGCGGAGTTGGCAGAGCCTTTAACGGTGGCGGGCTTCGACCTTGTGTATTGTGTTGGAACGCATATGAGGGCGCTTTGGGAAAAGTTGCCCGAGGATATCAAGGCCACATGTGTTGAAAAGGCCGATGAACTGATCGATGTGCTGCCAGATGAAGTGCGAGCAGGCGATGTGATCATGGTCAAGGGATCGCTTGGAACCGGCATGGGACCGCTTGTGAGCACGCTGAAAAAGGCTTATCCGCTTGTTGAAGAAGAGCGGAGCGAGGACTGATTTATGTTTTACTTTCTTGGTGAATTCTCAGAGCACATCTCTGCTTTGAACGTGTTTCGGTACATCACCTTCCGCACGGGCGGTGCCATCATGACAGCGTTGCTGTTTGTGTTTCTGTTTGGACCCAAGATTATTTCCAGCCTCCGCGTGCGACAGGGCAAGGGGCAGCCGATCCGTGAAGATGGACCTGAAGGTCATTTGCTGACCAAGAAGGGCACGCCGACGATGGGCGGACTCATGATCCTGTCTGGCGCGTTGGTTGCAGCTCTTTTGTGGGCTGATCTGTCCAATCCTTATGTCTGGGTGGTCATTGGTGTGACGGTCGGCTTCGGTATGATCGGCTTTTATGATGACTACCTGAAAATTACCAAGTCTTCCCACAACGGCTTTGGTGGCAGGGCTCGTTTGGCGATCGAATTTTTGATCGCAATTGCTGCGGCGCTGGTCGTGACCATGATGGACACAGATCCTTTGGCGACTGCTATTGCCTTCCCGTTCTTGAAGTCTCTCACTTTAAACCTTGGTATTTTCTTTGTTCCTTTTGCTGCTTTCGTCATCGTTGGTGCGGGTAATGCCGTTAACCTGACCGATGGTCTGGATGGTCTTGCCATCGTTCCTGTGATGATCGCGTCAGCTTCTTTCGCGCTGATTGCCTATCTCTCGGGTAATGCGGTGTTTGCGAACTACCTTCAGATCCACCACGTAGCTGGTACCGGTGAACTTGCAGTTGTTGCTGGAGCGGTTATCGGAGCCGGGCTCGGCTTTCTCTGGTTCAATGCACCACCTGCAGCGATTTTTATGGGCGATACAGGCTCCCTTGCGCTCGGCGGTATGATTGGATCCATCGCGGTTGCGACCAAGCACGAGATCGTCCTTGCGATCATTGGCGGCTTGTTTGTGCTCGAAGCTGTCTCGGTGATCGTTCAGGTTTTTTCCTTCAAACTGACCGGCAAGAGAGTCTTCAAAATGGCTCCGATCCATCATCACTTCGAGCTGATGGGCTGGACAGAGTCTCAGGTCGTCATCCGTTTCTGGATCATCTCTGTGGTTCTGGCCTTGATCGGCCTTGCGACATTGAAGCTGCGGTGAGGCTTCATGATACCTGTCACAACATTCGCAGATAAAAAGGTGGCTCTTTTCGGCCTAGGGGGTTCCGGTCTAGCGACGGCCCATGCCTTGGTCGCTGGCGGTGCGGATGTGATCGTTTGGGATGACTCCGAAGAGCGTGTTTCGGATGCTCAAGCTGCTGGATTGACGGCCGCCGATTTGAGCGACGAAGACTGGTCGGAGTTTGCGGCGCTGGTGCTCGCGCCGGGGGTACCTCTGACGCACCCCAAACCGCATTGGACGGTTGATCTGGCCAGGGACGCAGGTATTGAAGTCATCGGCGACATAGAGCTTTTTTGCCGTGAGCGCCGAAAGCTCTGCCCGGATGCGCCTTTTATCGCGATAACCGGTACCAACGGAAAGTCGACAACGACGGCGCTGATTGCGCATCTTTTGAAGAGTCTCGGCTGTGATGCCCAGATGGGGGGCAACATCGGTACGCCCATCCTTGCGCTCGAGCCACCTCAGGCGGAGCGCTTCTACGTGATTGAGTGTTCTTCCTATCAAATTGATCTTGCCCCCAGCCTTGATGCGAGTATCGGGCTCCACATGAACCTGTCGCCTGATCATATCGATCGACATGGTACCTTTGAGCACTATGCATCCATCAAGGAACGTCTCGTGGCTGGCGCCAAGGTTGCGATCGTTGGTGTTGACGATGGGCCTTCATCTGAGATCGCTGATCGACTTGAGCTTGCGCGCAAACCGGTTGTTCGCATTTCCGGTGAACGTGAACTGCCCGAAGGTATCTATGTGCATGTCAGTGACCTTTATGAGGCGCATGACGGTGCACAAGATTTGCGCGGTAGCCTGAGCGGCATCGATAGTTTGCGCGGCGATCATAACGGCCAGAATGCAGCCGCTGCCTATGCGGTTCTTCTGGCGCTGGGATTGAAGTCTGAGGATATTCTATCGGCCATGCAGAGTTTTCCAGGACTGCCCCACCGCATGCAGTTGGTGGCAAAGTCCGGGCGCATTTTGTTCGTAAACGATTCAAAAGCGACAAATGCGGATGCAGCAGCTCGCGCGCTTGCCAGCTTTGACCACATTTATTGGATTGCCGGTGGTGTCGCCAAAGCTGGAGGTATCGAACAACTCGATGAGTACTTCCACAAAATTGCCAAAGCGTTTTTGATTGGCGAAGCCGCCCCAACTTTCAAAAAAACCTTGAAGGGCAAGGTCAAATCTACAACGTCGAAAACCCTTGCAAAGGCCGTTAAGGACGCAATGAAGGAAGCCGAGGAAGACGGAGCAGGCGAGATCGCAATCCTGCTGTCTCCTGCTTGTGCATCATTCGATCAGTTCCCGAATTTTGAGAAGCGCGGCGAGGCATTTTGCCAAGCGGTTGAGGGGCTCGACTTGGCCCAGAAAAGCCCGGAGGTCGCATAATGGTCAGCAGAGCAGATCGCAGTCGTTTTGCAGAGTGGCTCTGGACGGTTGATCACTATCTGCTGGCTGCTTTCGTCTTGCTGATGATTGCAGGCGTTGTGCTGTCGTTTGCTGCCAGTCCGCCGGTGGCCGAGCGTATCGGTCTGGATACATTCTACTTTGTAAAGCGTCAGTCCCTGTTCCTCATCCCTAGCCTGGTGATCATGTTGAGCGGTTCGCTGATGTCGCCGCGTCTGGTGCGGCGTGTCGCTTTAGCGGTGTTTATCGTTTCCATCATCCTGTTGGTGGCGACTTTGTTCGTCGGCTTCGAAGTGAAGGGGTCTCGCCGCTGGATCTATCTGGCCGGGTTCTCGTTGCAGCCTTCCGAAATGCTGAAGCCTTCACTTATCGTTCTGGTGGCCTTCCTTTTATCGGAAAGCGGTCGGCGACGCGAAGTTCCCGGATCTATGTTTGCGATTATGTTGTTCGGGATCTCTGCGGTTCTGCTGATTGCCCAACCGGACTTTGGTCAAACAATGTTGCTGGGCATGACCTGGGCGGCGCTGTTTTTCTTGAATGGTTTACCGTGGTACGCCATTGCCGGAATGGGCGTGGTTGGGTTGATGGGGCTTTCCGCAGCCTATTTGTGGCTGCCGCATGTGACAGCGCGTGTCGACCGATTTTTGGACCCTTCATCCGGGGATACCTTTCAGGTCGACACCGCACGTGAGGCCTTTCTTGCTGGCGGTTGGTTTGGCCGTGGTCCCGGCGAGGGTACCGTAAAACGTATTCTACCTGACAGTCATACCGACTTTGTGTTTGCGGTTGTGGGCGAAGAGTTCGGTGTGATTGCCTGTCTGCTTTTGGTGATGCTGTTTGCGTTCGTCGTCGTCCGTGGGTTCATCCACGCCAGCCGTGACCATGATGCATTCAGCCGCCTTGCGACGGCGGGCCTGACGGTGCTTTTTGGATTGCAGGCGTCGATCAACCTGGCTGTGAACCTGAATTTGATCCCACCCAAAGGCATGACGTTGCCGTTTATTTCATACGGTGGATCTTCGCTCTTGTCCTCGGCCATGATGGCCGGGTTTATTCTCGCTCTGACAAGGCGGCGTCCGCGCCCGAGCTCAAGCGATGTGGTGACAGTCAGTCGTTTGTCGCCTTCCAGTCTTATGTAAAACCGAGGTCGCTTCTATGGCTTTTACGTTTCTTTTGACCGCCGGTGGGTCAGGTGGCCACCTGTTTCCCGCGCAAGCGTTGGCGAGTGAATTGGGACGAAGAGGTCATACTGTTGAACTCGCCACGGATGATCGCGCCGAACGATTCAGCGATGACTTTCCGGTTCGCAAGATCCATATCGTTAAATCGGCCACTCTTAGTGGCAAATCTCCAACAGCGCTGATCAAGACCTTGTGGAACTTGTTGGTGGGCACAGTGCAGGCGCGCGGCGTCATCAAACATTTGAAACCGGACGCTGTCGTCGGGTTTGGCGGTTACCCAACATTTCCACCGATGTTTGCAGCTCGGCTGACTGGAACGCCATCTGTGTTGCATGAGGCCAACGGGGTGATCGGGCGGGCCAACAAGATGTTGGCAAAGGGCGTCAACGCACTTGCCTCGCGTGTGCCGTTGAAGGGGCTTGATGCCCAGATGTCCCGCAAGGTTGTTTTGACAGGAAACCCAGTGCGTGACGCCGTGATTGCAAAAGCGGGTGCTCCATATCCAGCCCTAGATGCTGCGGGGCCGTTCAATCTCTTCGTTTTTGGTGGTTCGCAAGGTGCGAAGGTTTTTTCCGATCTTATGCCTGAGGCTATTGCGCGGCTCCCGGAAGCTTTGCGCGCGCGCATCCATCTGGTGCAGCAAGTGCGCGATGAAGATATGGAACGGGTACAGGCCGCTTATGAAGTGACTGGTTTTAAGCCAGAACTGGCTTCGTTCTTTAAAGATATTCCTGAGCTCTATGAGAAAAGTCACCTCGTCATCTGTCGGTCAGGTGCATCGTCGGTCACAGAACTCACTGTTATCGGACGGCCTGCCTTTCTTGTGCCACTTCCCAATGCTCTTGATCAGGATCAATTGATTAATGCAAAGAGCCTTGAAGCTGTCGGTGGCGCGTGGACATTGGAACAGCCAGGCCTGACTTCAGAAAGGCTGTGTGACGAGATTGCTCGTGTCATGGAAGATCCAGAGTGTTTGCGGGCCGCTGCAGCGGCCGCCTTGTCGGAAGGCAAGCCCGATTCAGTTGCACGGCTTGCGGATTTGGTCGAGCAGGTCGCGGCGCACGAATTTGTTGCTAAAGGAGTAAGTGCATGAAGATGCCGCAGGATATCGGGCCGGTTCATTTTGTAGGGATCGGTGGTATCGGTATGAGCGGTATTGCCGAGGTGTTGAAGACACTTGGCTATACCGTGCAAGGGTCGGATATGGCGGACAACGCAAACGTCAAGCGTTTGCGCGAAAATGGCATCGACGTTCATGTTGGCCACGCAGCCGAGAACCTTGGCGATGCACAGGTTCTGGTGGTGTCTTCTGCGATCAAGGCGGATAATCCGGAACTGATTGAAGCTCGTGAACGCCTCATTCCTGTGGTGCGCCGCGCAGAAATGCTTGCCGAGCTTATGCGGTTTAAGCAGGCGATTGCTGTTGGCGGCACCCATGGCAAGACCACAACCACCTCTATGGTTTCCGCGCTTCTTGATGCAGGCAGCCTCGATCCGACGGTGATCAATGGCGGTATCATCAACGCTTACGGCACAAACGCCCGGATGGGCGATGGTGACTGGATGGTTGTCGAAGCGGATGAAAGCGACGGTACATTTGTCAAGTTGCCGGCCGACGTTGCGGTCGTGACCAATATTGATCCTGAGCATCTCGACCACTACGGCGATTTTGCTGGTGTCCGTGCCGCTTTCCGTCACTTTGTAGAAAATGTGCCGTTCTATGGCTTTGCGGTCATGTGCCTGGATCACCCGGAAGTTCAGACGCTGATTGGCCAGATCGAAGACCGACGGATTGTCACCTATGGTGCAAACCCACAGGCCGATGTTCGGTTTACAGACGTGTCAATGTCGGGAGGAAATTCCACCTTCACTGTTGTCATTAGGGATCGAAGGACCGGAATTGAAACTGTCCTGAAAGATCTCGTTTTGCCGATGCCAGGTCTTCACAACGTTTCTAATGCGACAGCAGCGGTTGCGGTGGCGACCCAACTTGGCGTCGGGCCGGACGATGTGCGCAAAGGACTTGCTGCTTTTGGTGGCGTCAAACGGCGCTTCACCCATGTGGGCACTGTTGATGGTGTCGATGTCTTTGACGACTACGCGCACCACCCTGTGGAAATCCGCGCGGTGCTCCACGCAGCGCGTGAATCCACAAAGGGCAAGGTGGTTGCCGTGGTGCAGCCACACCGCTACTCGCGCCTTCATTCCCTGTTTGATGACTTTTCCAACTGCTTCAATGACGCCGATACGGTGATTGTGGCACCTGTCTATGCTGCTGGTGAACAACCGATCGAAGGCGCCAGTCACACTGACCTGGTGTCTGGTTTGAAGACCCGCGGTCACCGTTCGGTATTTGCTGTTGATGGTCAGGAAGCCTTGGCGGAACTTGTGAATTCGGTTTCGGAAGCTGGCGACTATGTGATTTGTCTGGGAGCTGGAACAATCACCCAGTGGGCGCATGGCTTGCCGGACGCAATGGAAAAGGCGCAAGGGGAACAACTGTGAGCTTCCCCGACCTTCTTGAAATTTATCCTGATCTGAGCGATGGCGTTCGTGGCGCGCTGAGAGCTAATCAGCCAATGTCTTCAGTGACTTGGTTCAGGGTCGGAGGCCCGGCGCAGCTGCTCTATCAGCCTGCTGATGCAGACGATCTGGCGTTGTTCCTGTCAAAGCTTCCTGAAGATATTCCCGTGCTTCCAGTGGGTCTTGGATCCAATCTGCTGATCCGCGATGGGGGGCTTGCTGGGGTTGTTATCCGTCTGAGTGCGAAGGGCTTCGGCTTTGTTGAAGATGCGGAAGGCGGGCGCATGCGCGTCGGTGCGGCCGTTCCAGACAAGCGCCTTTCCGAAGAGGCTGCGAAGCGCGGTTTAGGTGGTTTTGCTTTCTATACAGGAATTCCGGGTGGCGTCGGTGGTGCGCTCCGGATGAATGCCGGTGCGCACGGTACAGAAACCTGCCAGCGAATGGTTGAGCTGACGGCGATTGACCGCCAGGGAAAGCGGCATGTCTTGAAGAATGCTGATATGGACTATGCCTATCGGCATTCATCTGCGTCCAAGGATCTGGTGTTCATCGAGGCCTTGTTCGAAGGCGTTGCGATGGATGCAGGTGAGATACGCTCCGAGATGGACGCTGTTGTTGCTCACCGTGAACGTGCCCAGCCGATACGTGAAAAGACTGGCGGCTCGACTTTCAAGAATCCGGAAGGGCTTTCTGCATGGAAGGTGATTGATGCAGCTGGATGTCGTGGCCTGACCGTTGGCGGCGCGCAAATGTCTGAAATGCATTGTAATTTCATGATCAACACTGGCGAGGCGACAGGGCATGACCTGGAGCTTCTCGGCGAAACAGTACGCAAACGTGTGTATGAAAATTCCGGCGTCCGGCTTGATTGGGAAATCAAGCGTCTTGGCGCATTCGGACCAGGCGGGGACATTGAACCGTTTCTCGGAGCTTAAGGAGTAGGGCAATGGCCGATCAAGCAAATAACAAGCACGTTGCCGTGCTCATGGGGGGGTGGGTTCACGAAAGACCGGTGAGCCTTTCAAGTGGCGATGAATGCGCCAAAGCTCTTGAAGCTGCGGGTTACAAGGTGACGCGGGTTGATGTTGATCGAAACATTGCCAGCGTCCTGTCCGATCTGAAGCCGGATGTCGCCTTCAACGCGCTTCATGGTCCATTTGGCGAAGACGGTTGCATCCAGGGCATTTTGGAATTTCTCGAAATTCCTTACACCCATTCGGGTGTTCTGGGGTCCAGTCTGGCGATGAATAAGGTCAAGGCGAAGTCCGTACTTTCCGCTACGGGCATTCCGGTTACCGAACACTTAATCGTTAACCGTTTCGAAATAGGTCGGGAACACCCGATGAAACCGCCATATGTGATCAAACCGATCAATGAAGGCTCCAGTTTCGGGGTTCTTATTGTGCGTGAAGATCAGCCCTATCCACCGCAGGAACTGACATCTGAAGATTGGCAGTATCCCGACGTTTTGATGTGCGAAAAGTACATACCGGGTCGTGAGCTGACATGTGCAGTGATCGGGGAGCGGGCGTTGGGGATCATTGACATCCTTCCAACAGGCCCCGGTTTCTACGACTATGACGCGAAATACAAAAAAGGTGGTTCGAAACACATTCTTCCTGCAAAAATTTCACCATTTGTTTACCAAAAAATACAGACACTAGCACTTGAGGCGCATCAGGCCCTCGGGTGCCGCGGTGTATCGCGCGCTGACTTCCGATTTAACGAACAGGAAGACGGTACCGGAGAACTGATTTGCCTCGAGGTAAACACTCAACCGGGTATGACGCCGACCTCCTTGGTGCCTGAAATCGCAGCGCACGAAGGGATTAGCTTCCAGGACCTGGTTAGTTGGATGGTCGAGGAAGCGAGTTGCTGTCGCTAGGACGAAAAAGACAACGTGAAGAGATCACGCCGCTGGAAGCCGAATTGGCTCCGCGCGGTCGTGGTGTGTCACGTCTACATCGTCAGCCTTTGTGGCGCGCGGCGGGTTTTCTCAATCATCTGCCACGCTGGACCGGAACGGTCGCGGCACTCGGTTTTCTTTCTGTGTCGATTGGCTATGGCCTCGTTCTTGGCGGATACGCCCGGGAAGTCTCCGACGCCATGCTGACTGCAAGCGGGTTTGGTATCGAGGCCGTCAAACTCTCAGGTCAGCGGGAAATCAACGAGTTTCAAATTCTTGAAGCTCTGGAAATCCAGGACGGTTCATCCTTGGCGTTGTTCGACGCAAGTTCGGCTCGTGAGCGCCTGATGGCCAACCCATGGGTCCGCAATGCATCGGTTCTCAAGCTTTATCCCGGAACGTTGCAAATCGATATTCAGGAAAAGCTTCCCTACGCGCTTTGGCAGCGGGGAGATGTCGTCTCAATTATCACAGCTGATGGCGAAGTTATCACTGATGAGGTTGATGGCCGATATGCAAATCTCTTGTTGGTGGTCAATCACGGTGCGCAGGACCGCGCTGATGAGATCGTCGACGCCTTAAAGGAATTTCCTGAGCTGCGTCCGCGTGTGCGCGCTGCGTTTCTGGTTGGCTCCCGTCGTTGGGACTTGATGCTTGAAAACGGCATTTCGATCAAATTACCGGAAAAGGGGCTTTCCAGCGCCATTGAGACGGTTGTTGCGTTGGATGAAGACAGCGGGCTTCTCGCGCGCGACATCAGCGCGGTCGATATGAGGTTGACGGATCGGATTGTCGTCAAGCTGACAGACGGGGCGATCGAGCGGCAAAAGTCTGGACGGAACGGTGTCGAACAACTTGTCAAATTGGGGCGAGATACATGAGCCGCTCCAGTAATACGCTTTACCTGCCACGCATGCGCCCGCTTCCCGGGCGCCGCGCTGTTGTGATGTCGGTTCTTGATATTGGGTCAACCAAGATCTGTTGCCTGATCGCCAAGCTGACCCCTGCAGATGAAAGTACCTTGTTTGCCGGACGCTCTCATTCGATTGAGGTTCTGGGCTATGGCTACCAGCGTTCCAGGGGCATCAAGTCCGGTGTCGTTGTGGATATGGATGCTGCCGAGCAAGCTATTCGCCTTGCTGTCGATTCAGCTGAACGCATGGCTGGTGTGACCGTGGAATCCTTGATTGCGAACGTCAGCTGTGGTCGCCTGCAAAGCGAGATCTACTCTGCGACCGTGCCGCTCGCAGCCGAAGCCGTTTCCGAGGGCGATATCCAGCGGGTTCTGTCCGCAGGCTCCTCGCATTCCGTCGCTGAGGGCCGTGCCGTCAATCATGCTCTTCCGATTTCCTATTCTTTGGATGGAAACCGTGGGATGCGCGATCCGCGCGGTATGATGGGTACGAAGCTTGGTGTTGATATGCAGGTGGTTACGACCGAAGTTGCTCCTGTTCGCAACCTTGAGCTCTGTATCAATCGAGGTCATCTGCATGTCGAGACAATGGTGGCAACACCTTACGCCAGCGGATTGTCGACCCTCGTTGATGATGAATCTGAACTCGGCGTCGCCTGTATCGATATGGGTGGTGGTACAACAACGCTTTCTGTCTTTGTTGAAGGCCACATGGTTCATCTCGATGCGATTGCGGTTGGTGGCAATCACATCACGACTGACATTGCCCGCGCCTTTGCGACACGTCTGCATGATGCCGAGCGTTTGAAGACGCTTTACGGATCGCCGTTGTCCAGCAGCTCTGATGATCAGGAAATGCTCACGGTTCCGCCGCTGGAAAGCGATAGTGAGCTGCCAAACCAAATTCCCCGCTCTGCGTTGACGCGCGTTATCCGTCCGCGAGTGGAAGAGATACTTGAACTTGTAAGAGACCGTCTGACGGCGTCCGGCTTTGCCGGCCGGGTTGGAAAACAGGTCGTCCTGACTGGCGGCGCCAGTCAGCTGACAGGTTTGAGTGAAGTTGCGCGCCGGGTCTTGGGGCGCAACGTCCGACTGGGCCGTCCACTTGGAGTGGCCGGTCTTCCGGAGGCCGCAAAGGGCCCGGCATTCGCCGCAGCTGTTGGTCTCCTGATCTATCCTCAGGTCGCCCAGATCGAACAATTCGAACCTCGAACAGGTCGGTTCGGCTGGGCAGGGCAAACTGGGTACTTGGCCCGCGTGGGTCAGTGGTTCAGGGAAAGTTTCTAAGATGAGTGAAGAACGGGAGCCGCCGCTAGCGGCAGACGAAATTAGGGAAGAACAGGCTCCAGAATCGGAAGCCGAAGTGGGTCGCGAGGAAAGAATGACTATAAACCTGACGATGCCTGATATTCAGGAATTGAAGCCGCGGATCACCGTCTTCGGTGTGGGCGGAGCGGGCGGCAACGCCGTCAACAACATGATCACAGCTGGTCTGCAGGGCTGCGACTTTGTCGTTGCCAATACAGACGCGCAAGCTCTGGCAACCAACCATTCCGAACGTCTTGTTCAGATGGGTGTTGCGGTTACCGAAGGCCTTGGCGCCGGTTCCCAGCCAGAAGTTGGAAGCGCGGCGGCAGAAGAAGTCATTGACGAGATCAATGATCATCTGTCCGGCTCTCATATGGTGTTCATCACGGCCGGTATGGGCGGTGGTACCGGTACTGGTGCTGCTCCCGTGATTGCACGTGCTGCACGTGAGCAAGGCATTCTGACAGTTGGTGTTGTCACCAAGCCGTTCCAGTTTGAAGGCGCGCGCCGCATGCGCATCGCCGACAGCGGAATCGAAGAGCTGCAGCGCAGCGTTGACACATTGATCGTCATTCCGAACCAAAACCTGTTCCGCATTGCCAATGCGCAAACCACATTCGCTGATGCGTTTGCCATGGCTGACCAGGTTCTTTATTCCGGTGTTGCCTGCATCACCGACCTGATGGTGAAGGAAGGTCTTATCAACCTCGACTTTGCTGACGTTCGTTCCGTCATGCGCGGCATGGGCAAGGCGATGATGGGAACAGGCGAAGCAAGCGGTGACAACCGTGCGCAGCA
>JABXHV010000195.1 GCA_013373445.1 Paracoccaceae bacterium
GTATTGTCTACATCGATGAGGTCGACAAGATCTCTCGCAAGGCAGACAATCCGTCGATTACACGTGACGTTTCCGGTGAAGGTGTTCAGCAGGCTCTGTTGAAGATCATGGAAGGAACCGTTGCTTCCGTACCGCCGCAAGGTGGTCGTAAGCATCCGCAGCAGGAATTCCTGCAGGTGGACACAACGAACATCCTGTTCATCTGTGGTGGTGCGTTTGCCGGTCTGGACAAGATCATTTCCGATCGTGGAACACAGACCTCCATTGGCTTTAAGGCAACTGTTCAGGCACCTGAAGATCGACGCATTGGCGAGCTCTTCTCGGCTCTTGAGCCGGAAGATCTTCTCAAATTCGGTCTTATTCCGGAATTCATTGGGCGTCTGCCAGTGATTGCAACTCTGGAAGATCTGGACGAGGCTGCTCTCGTCACGATCCTGACCGAGCCTAAGAATGCGCTTGTTCGCCAGTATCAGCGTCTGTTCGAGATGGAAAACGTTGAATTGACGTTCCACGACGAAGCTTTGATTGCGATCGCCAACAAGGCGATTGAACGCAAGACTGGTGCTCGTGGTCTGCGCTCTATTCTCGAGGCGATCCTGCTCGATACGATGTATGAACTGCCGGGTCTTGAAGGTGTGAAAGAAGTGGCGATTTCATCAGAAGTCGTAAAGGGCGAAGCCCGACCACTTTATATTTACGAAGATCGTGAAGAATCGTCTGCGACAAGTGCCTGATTGGCGGCCAGCAGCTTTTTTGAACTCAACAAAATGCCGCCTGAAAGGGCGGCTTTTTTGTGGTTTATGGGCCGAAAACGTCAGTTTTCCACGCCTTTGAAACTATAAGTGCAGCTTTGGCAATCTCCTGCTTTCGCTGCCTTGACATGCCCCTGTTGGGTGGCCACCTAATAGGGTAACAGGACGGCAATGCAGCTGTGTGACATGCCCATATGGGGTGGCTCAGCTGGCCTTTGGAAACCTCCATGTCCGTCTCAAGCACGTTGATTGCCACTCTTAGATGGGATCAGGTGCGTATAGAAAGGAACGATAATGAGCGATACTGAAAGCCGCTCTTTCGAGGGAGACAGCCCGGCTGTTTACCCGGTGCTGCCACTGCGTGACATCGTGGTGTTCCCCCACATGATCGTGCCGCTTTTTGTTGGCCGCGAAAAATCCATTCGCGCCCTTGAAGAAGTGATGAACACCGACAAGCACATTCTCCTGGCGACCCAGATGGATGCGGCCGACGATGATCCGGATACGGATCAGATTTACGAAGTCGGTACGCTGGCAACTGTGCTTCAGCTTCTCAAGCTCCCTGACAATACGGTCAAGGTCCTCGTCGAAGGTGGTGCGCGCGCGAAAATCGAACGCTACACAGACCGTGAAGATTACTACGAAGCGAGCGCTGTCGTCATGCCGGAAGGCGAGGACGAAGACGTGGAAGTCGAAGCGCTGGCACGTTCCGTCGTGTCCGAATTCGAGAACTATGTGAAGCTGAATAAGAAGGTTTCACCTGAGGTTCTGGGCGCGGTCAATCAGATCGAAGATTATTCCAAGCTTGCGGACACGATTGCCTCTCATCTGGCGATCAAGATCCCGGAAAAGCAGGAAATTCTCGGCATCGTGTCGGTTTCCCAGCGTCTTGAAAGCGTTTTGGGCCTGATGGAGAGTGAAATCTCTGTCCTGCAGGTTGAGAAGCGTATTCGGTCGCGGGTCAAGCGTCAGATGGAGAAAACGCAACGCGAGTACTATTTGAATGAGCAGATGAAGGCCATTCAAAAGGAACTTGGCGATAGCGAAGACGGCCGGGACGAGCTTGCTGAACTTGAGGAAAAGATCAAGAAGACGAAGCTGTCCAAGGAAGCGCGTGAGCGCGCCGGTGCAGAGATTAAAAAGCTCAAGCAAATGAGCCCCATGTCTGCAGAGGCGACGGTCGTTCGCAACTATCTTGATTGGCTCGTTGGTATTCCCTGGGGACGTAAGAGCAAGGTCAAGCACGACCTGAATCTTGCGGAAACCGTTCTGGATACCGACCATTATGGTCTTGAGAAGGTCAAGGAGCGGATCGTTGAGTATCTCGCGGTTCAAAAGCGCGCGAATAAGCTCAAAGGCCCGATCCTTTGTCTTGTGGGTCCTCCGGGCGTTGGTAAGACCTCTCTAGGTAAGTCGATTGCCAAGGCCACTGGTCGTGAGTTTGTCCGCATTTCGCTTGGCGGCGTGCGCGACGAAGCGGAGATCCGTGGTCACCGCCGGACATACATTGGATCCATGCCTGGCAAGATCATCCAGTCGATGAAGAAAGCCAAGAAGTCCAACCCGTTGTTCCTTCTCGATGAAATCGACAAGATGGGACAGGACTTCCGGGGGGATCCGTCTTCGGCTTTGCTCGAAGTGCTGGATCCGGAACAGAACGCTACCTTCATGGATCACTATCTGGAGGTCGAGTACGACCTGTCAGATGTGATGTTCGTGACGACTGCCAATACGCTGAACATTCCAGGTCCGCTTATGGACCGCATGGAGATCATCCGTATTGCCGGTTACACGGAGGAAGAAAAGATCGAGATCTGTCGCCGTCACCTGATCAAGAAGGCGGAAAAAGATCACGGTCTGAAGGACGGTGAACTGACAATCACGGACGACGCGCTGCAATTTATCGTGCGCCGCTACACCCGTGAAGCCGGTGTGCGTAACCTTGAGCGTGAAATGGCGACCCTGTCACGTAAAGCCATCAAGGATATCTTGATGAGTGACAAGACCGAGATCGTTGTGACACCTGAGCTGGTGGAAGAATATCTTGGTGTGCCGCGGTATCGTTATGGTCAGGCCGAAACGGAAGATCAGGTCGGTGTTGTTACCGGTCTCGCATGGACCGAGGTTGGCGGTGAATTGCTGACGATCGAAGGCGTCATGATGCCTGGCAAGGGCAAGATGACCGTTACCGGCAACCTGCGTGATGTGATGAAGGAATCCATTTCTGCAGCGGCGTCCTATGTACGTTCGCGGGCAATTGATTTCGGCATCGAACCGCCGTTGTTCGACAAGCGTGACATTCACGTTCACGTGCCTGAAGGCGCAACGCCGAAGGACGGACCGTCTGCTGGTATCGGAATGGCAACAGCTGTCATTTCAACGCTGACAGGTATTCCGGTGCACCGTGATGTTGCCATGACAGGCGAGATCACACTGCGCGGACGTATTCTGCCAATCGGTGGTTTGAAGGAAAAGCTCCTTGCTGCGCTGCGTGGTGGAATCAAGACCGTCATGATCCCGGAAGACAATGCAAAAGACCTTACGGATATTCCTGATAGCGTGAAAAACGCTTTGGAAATCATCCCGGTCTCAAGCATGGAAGAAGTGCTCAAAACCGCACTGACGCGGGTTCCGGAGCCGATCGAATGGGACGCGGAAGCCGCCGATGCAGCCGCCGCAGCCGCTGCTGCAAAGGGTGATTCGTCGGGACGTGTCGCGCATTAAGTGCGCGTTGGCCTTACGGATAACCTGTGAATAGATGGAAAAGCCCCGCTTATGCGGGGTTTTTCTATGAAAAACTAATGAAAATGGCGGTTTTCTGCCGAAAAATGACTTGCGTTTCGTTCGATTTGGGCCGACTTTCCGGCAACGGCGCCGACGGGGAATCGTTGGCCAAAACTGCCGTTTCTTAGAAAGGTATCTGCTATGAACAAAAACGATCTGATCGCAGCTGTTGCAGAAAAGACTGGCCTCACCAAGGCTCAGGCTGGTGAATCTGTTGACGCAACATTCGACGTTATCATGTCCACTCTCAAGGGTGGTGATGAAGTCCGCATCATTGGCTTCGGCAACTTCACTGTTTCCGAGCGCGCTGCAACGGAAGGTCGTAACCCACGTACGGGCGACACGATCCAGATCCCGGCTTCCAAAACGCCGAAGTTCAAGGCTGGTAAAGGCCTCAAGGACGCTGTCAACAGCTAAGCGCTTTTGCAGGTCTCGTGATTTGAACCCCGTATGTTGTCAACATACGGGGTTTTTCCTTTTCAAGCGCACCATGGCGCAAGGCGATAGGTGAGGGGACCAAATGGACTTTGGACGGCTTAGGGAGGTCAATGACGCGCGTCGGCGCGAATGGCCAGGGGACGAGCAGGCAGACCTTGGGTTTCGCGCTCTTGAGGTCGCAGGGGAGGCTGGTGAGCTTTGCGAGGCGATGAAGAAGTATCTGCGCCAGCAAAAGGGCATCGCCGGATCAACGGCCACGTTGGATGATATTGCGGACGAGATGGCTGATTGCCTGATCGCGGTGGATCTGTTGGCTAGCCAGCTGGGGATTGACCTGGGGCAGGCCGTTGCGCGCAAATTCAATCGCACCAGTGAAAAATACGGATTAAAGACGCGCTTTGGCGAAGACGGCTGATGTCGGGCGCCCGTCTGAGCCGCCCCGTTAGAGCTGCCGAATTGCGCTAATTCGGGCTGCTGAAAGACCTATTCCAACCGGCAGGAGTAGGGGCTTATCCAATTGAATTCACACACGAATGTGCTGAGGCGAAAAAAAACTGCGTTGTTTGTTGATAATTTGCATCGAAGCGCTTGCATTTGAGAGTGAAACTTCTTAGAAGCTCCCAATCGACGCGTTGAGACGATCTGTTTGACGCTGAGGGCGATTAGCTCAGTTGGTAGAGCGCCTCGTTTACACCGAGGATGTCGGGAGTTCGAGTCTCTCATCGCCCACCATTCCCTCTAAAATCAAAGCCTTAGATCCTTAGTTTGGCTAGTGAGCCATTCAAGGGAGACATTGGCTTGCTCAATCCAAGCTATTTGGTCCAGTCTCGTACAGGCTTTTTCTACCTGCGTTGGCCTTTGCCGCGTCAAATTCATCCAACGAAACGAGCATCCGATATCAAGGTGTCTCTAAAGACCCGTGATCGCCGAAAGGCATTGCGTTTATCCCGACCTTTGATCCACATAGGTGAACGATACAACCAGATCGGACTTGCCTGCCGGATGAACTACCAAGACCTGCGCGCCACCCTTCAGAGCCACTTTCGTACGCTCAGGGATACGGCGATCAAAGAAATTGATGCTGCTGGCGGGCTAAGCTCGAATGACCGTGAATTGTACCAATCAAACTTGGCTGTTGCGGCGCAGGCAAATGAAACAGATAGGCCGCTGTCTCTTGCGAAGTCAGACGATGATCTGCTTGCTCGCTTTATCGCGCAGTACCAGCTTGATATTCAGCCGGGTACAGACGAGTACGGCAATCTGGAGCGTGACGTAAAGCGTGGCTATCGGCGCTTTCTGGAGGATGTTCTGGCCTATGACAAGTCGGTTGCCTCATTTGACCTAGACCCTCAGGCGAAGCTGCCAGTTGGCGTTGTGCCTGAAACGCAGGCCGGGTTGACGCTCTCGGATGTCATCAAGGATTACACCAGTGAGAAGAAGGCTGGGAAAAACTGGGCGGTAAAGACCGAGAGCGAGAAGCTAAAGCACTTGGACTTGCTGAAAGAGATATTGGGAGAGGGGACGGACATTCGCTCTCTGGGTGCGCAAGAGGCTCAGAGGGTCAAGACCACCCTGCGCGCATATCCGGTGAACCGGGAGAAGAACAAGGAGACGCGCGGCAACCGTCCCCTGTCCGAAATCCTTGATCTACCGGGTGTCCCAAAGCTCCATACGACCTCAGTCAACAAGTACCTCCAGAGCTACGGCGATCTGTTCAATTGGGCGAAGCAGAACGGGCTTATCGAGCAGAACTGGTTCTCGGGACTCTTTATTAGGCAGAACAAGGCACGAGCGCAGGATAATCGTGCAGCATTTTCGGCTGAACAGATCCAGCTTTTGCTTGAGGCCATCCTTTGCAACAGGGATGGGCTTGCGAACAAGGACTACCAGAAATGGGGACCGTTGATCGGGATCTACACCGGCGCTCGGCTTAACGAGATTGCCCAGTTGCATCTCAAGGATATTAGGCAGGTCGAGGAGGTCTGGTGCTTTGATTTCAATGACGAGGGCGACCGGAAGAGCTTGAAGAACAGCGCGTCACGACGGCTCGTTCCGATCCATCCCGCGCTCTTGCAGCTCGGGTTGCTAGCGTATGTTGAAAAGCTACGCAGTGAGCGGCAGACGAAGCTATTCCCGACCTTTACCTACGATGCGAAAAACGGCTGGGGACGCCATCTCAGCAGGCACTTCAACAATACGCTGTTACCCAAGCTTGGGATCAAGAGCAAAGAACTGGTGTTTCACAGCCTAAGGCATACGGTTGTGACGATGCTCATGCAGGCAGATGTTGACGAACCGGTCGTGCAGGCTGTTGTGGGGCATACCCGCAAAGGCGTCACCCAGCAGAATTATTTCAAGCGTGGTTATACGGTTCGCCAGCTTGATGACGCGATACGCAAACTAGATTTCAAGTGTCAGGTGTGAAACCCGTTTTGACACCCTTGTATTGACACCGCTTCGCGAACACGGGACATAGATCTTGGAGCCGTACGTGCGGCTCTGGGGCGTCGAAACCCCTCATAGCTTAGGCGTGCTGCCAAACTCAGCACAACTCTTCGACCTATGGTCGGGGAGCCTGCGGCGTATGTCCAGGTTCTCCGAACTAAAGGCCGTGGGGCCGTGCTATGCGGTTTCGAACTCCCCGATCACCAGAGGATCGAAGGGGCTATTCGCGGGGACGTACCGCGTCGCAGCCTCTAGCAGCCGGGGAGGCTCCATTGGAAATCGTTGTTGTTGGCCTGCTGATCATCGGCGTCGTCGTATTCGCGGGGCGCAAGAAGTGTTCTCGTCAGACTGCATCAGTAACAGGTGCAGCTTGGGCACGTCGTTTCGCAGTCTATTATTTAGCAAAGACCGCAAGCAGCCCTCAATCTACGCAGGAGCCTTTGCCACCGGAACTCTCTGGTCTGTTTGACCGGGAGCATGATCTGGATATCGAGCAGCCGTTCCTTGCGAGCTTGGATATCTATCTTGATCGGCACGAGGGTCGAAAGCGGCAACCGGGAGATTACGAACAAGCTCTCTCAGAGACACGCGCTTTGTTGGCGTTCGAGACCTTAGCTGCCGACAATGAGAACTCTTTAAGACGATGGGTGCGATCCGAACACCTTGCTGAGACGGGTGAGGCTCTCAACTCAGAAGAGTTGGAAAAGTTGTGCAAGACGATGCGGGAGCAAGTTGCGGCTGACGAACGAGCCAAGAACTATTTGTTTTCTCAAATCTTCCGTTTCAATACACAAGGCCTGTTCCAAACAACATACGGCAAAGACATTCACAGCTTCATGCGCCAACTTTATGCCTGATGATTGGTTCGATTTTCTTATCAGACCTGCCGAGCTTGTGACTATGGGACGCGAAGCCATTGCGTTTGACGCCCCGGCCTGTCCTTCCTAATAAGGTCCACATAAGAGTGAGAACTGTAGGAGCACCAAGTGTCGATAGCAGGACGTCCCTTAGAAACACAAGGGGAGCCGCTCTCAAGGCCTTTCGACGTTCATAGGTGGTCTGATTACCCTGAACTCAATAATTGCCTCAGTGGGCTTCTGAGGGAGCTTGAGAAGCATGAAACACGGAAGAGGGAACGTAGCGCAAAAGATCGTGTCAGGTTTCGGGACGCTGTTCGCTGCCTCGTGCTGGACATGTATGTCGCTTGGAAAACTAACCCAGAACTCGCAGTCGGCATTCCGCTGGGCAACAGGCAATACACTGAGCAAAGCCGCTACCGAGCGCTTTTTCTAAGGTGGCGAAGTTTCAAGGCAGCTTACGACCTGCTCGTTCAGGCAGGTTACATCTCAGTCGTTAGGGCGGGTTTTAACGACCCGAGGTCTGGCAAGGGCCGAAACACCAGAATACGGGCTACCGATAAGCTCATTCAGCTACTAACAGGGCCGGGGCGTCTCACCGTGACACGCATCTCTCGCCGACGCAGGGATGAAGAGGTAATCATTCTGCGAGGTGAGAAACCGAGCTCAGGAGCAATGGGGCCTAGGCTCGAATACGAAGACACAGCCGAAACACTGGCAATGCGTGAGAGGCTAAGGCGGATCAATTCCCATCTCGATCAACAGTGGATCGATCTCCGCATATCAGATGATGAATTTGCAAAGCTTCAGCGGCGTATGAGTCTCGACTACGAAGATGAAGACCGGGATCGACCGTTCATAGACTTCACCCAAAGAACCTTGGTACGTATTTTCAGTAACGGAGATTGGGAGCAGGGTGGACGTTTCTATCGAGGCTGGTGGCAGAGTGTTCCAAAGGAATGCAGGCAGCACATCACGATCAATGATAAACGAGCTTGCGAAATTGACTTCTCTACGCTTCACCCGACCCTTCTCTATGCAGTAGCTGGGGAACGGCTGGAAGGTGATGCATACGATATTGATTTGCCGAACATACCTAGAAAGCTGATCAAGAGAACGTTCAATATGATGATCAATGCACCGGGACGGATCAATGTGCCTGACGACTTCGCAGCCGATCAGGTTGGACTAGATTGGAAGCAGCTTCAAACCGCAATCCGTGATAGGCATGAAGCCATAAGCAAGTTCTTCAACAGCGGTTACGGCCTCAAACTGCAGCGAACTGATGGCGACTTAGCAGAAAGGGTGATGCTGCGATTTATCGCCTCCGGTCATACTTGCTTGCCTGTTCACGATAGCTTTCTCGTGCACAATGGGCTTGCAGCAGAGCTGAGAACTGTCATGGTCGAAGAGTTCAAGAGGCTTACAGGTTATTCCATTCGTACTGAATTGATTGAAGGATACGATCCAGAATTGGAAGCTGCGCGCCAACAGGATTTCCATATCGAAGAAAGCACTGACGCAGGTCTAGTCGATGACCCTATAGGTGAGTGTCTGGAAGGTATCGGAGAGTACGCTGGATACGAACAGAGACGACTTGATTGGCTATCTGGTTTGAATAAGGTGGGATCGGCCTGACGGCCTCCCTCCCACCATTACTAGTGCACTTAAGAATATTGCATTGTTTTTTCAATTGGTTATGGGGGGGCTTACATTCCCCATTTTTGCAATGCGGCTTCTGCCCCTGCTTGATCGGCCCTGATCCTCAGCACAGTTTGTCGGGTAAGTCCCGTTGCCGTGGCAATGGCAGACGCGCCAGTGCCTTGAGTTAGCATGTTGGTCACCCTCTGGAAGGTTTCCCGGTCATAGCTGGGCTTCTTGCCGCGATACCTTGTCGGGTCACCCCTTTTATCCTCAATTCCGGCTCGCTGAGCGGCTTTTGTCGCTTCGGCCTGTGCTTGGGCGGTCGCGGCCATGAAGGCTATCAGCGCGTCTCTAACGGCCCTTTGCATCGGGTCCGCTGTCGCCCCATCGAAAATCATGCCGTTGATAACTGTCTTCACGATCACGCCTTGCCGCATAAAGTGCCGGATCGTGTCTTTTACGTCTTCGTAGTTTCTCCCAAGCCGATCCACCCAGCGGATTACGAGCGTGTCACCATGTCTGAGCTTGTCAAATAGCCGCTTGCCTTCCGGTCTGTCGGCAAGCTTGGTGCTGACACCAGAGACGCCATGGTCGGCAATCACTTCATCGATGACAAATCCTGCTCCTTCTGCCTGTGTCCGTTGATGGTCTAATGTTTGGTCGATGGTCGATACGCGCGCATAGAGGATCGTCTGAGACATAACTGGTCCTGTCCGTTAGGGCTATGTCCGATAAAATGCATGTACGTTGGTTGATGTCAATCCTTACGTACACCGTTCGACTGCATTCCTGAGGCGTACGTTGGCGTATACTCTAGCGGACCCAGCTGGGGGTATGCCCCTTAATTGTATTTGCTGAGAGCGTCTTCTCACTTTGGTTTCGAAGAGTTCGTAGTGCGGAACCGAGAGCGTACTCTAGTTGGCCTATGGGGGGCAATGGGCTCTCATTAATGCTCTAATACCCTCCCGCAAAAATTTTTTTCAGTTTCTAAATTCGTAGTGAAAACCAAGACATCTTCTGCGCTGCGCAAAAGTATGATGCGTCGATAATACACTAGATCATAACATTTCCGCACATCCTTGGGGGGGTCTTGTTGCAGCGCAATGACGGACAGGAAGAAACGTAAAATCCTTCATCCTGCAAAGTTTCGTCCTCGGATGGATTATCCCGACTTGAAGATTTTGCGGCAATTTGTACCTTTGGTTGTGGATTTCTAACAGGGTTTGTCTATGGCTGAGCAGCTCCTTGGTGATCGATACAGACTAGTTCGCAAAGTTCTTCGAGGTAACACTTCGCGTGGAATACCTGAGTTGTGGGAAGCTCACGATTCAGGGGATGTCTATTACGCAAAGATTTGGCGGAGGCCAAAGGGAGCACATGCAGATATACAGGCGCTTTGGAACCGGGAAGTACGAAGTCTCTCGCGGTTGCAAGGCTACCCGGGAGCAGGTCAGCTCTTCGCGCGTCTCCATGACCTAGATGCAAACGAGAATGCCTTCTTTGCAATCCTTGATGGAGGTCGTCGATCATTACTTTCTGAAGTGCTCGGTCAACGCAGCTCACATGACTGGCTGATTAACCTCGGAGAAGTTGGACGGCGGAGAAATTTGTGGGAGGGATTGCTTCGGATAGCAGAGGCAATTGTTGTTCTTCACAGAGATGGGACACTCCATCGCTCGATTACTACGAGTTCGATATTTGTAGGGCCCAATGGCGGTTCCGATTTCAGGTTGAGCGGTTTCGAATGGTCACTTCGCGTTGCGGGACGTGACGGGGCGGCAAGCGAAATTGCACGAAGTACCAAGCATCCACGTGCCCCCGAGTTGGACAAGGAGGAAGGGGAGTATTCGACAGCTACAGACTGGTTTGATTTTGGTTTGGTGGCCGCCGAGATTTTCGGAGCACAGGTGCAAGGAACAAAAAAGCGAGCGGAAATTAGAGCCTCAGTTGGGCGCTTAGGCACTTTGAATGATGCTGAGAGATTCATTCTAAACGGTTTGATTGCAGAAGATATGGATAACCGTCTGATAGAAGGAGACGAAATTGTTCAAGATCTAACAAATCTCGTGCGAACAATGGGCAGACCTTTAGCGGGAAGTGGTAGGTCACTGATAGTAGCTGTGAGAGCGTCGGCCGGAGGAGATTTGACGCGATCCATCATGGCGGCATCTAAGCATAGCATTCCTCCTGATGACCCTATGGCAATATGTGATTGGGTTCGATTGGATCTTGCCGGGGACATTAAAGTAATAAGTCGCCTAAAGCCGTACCCGCACTACGTGTTGAAGGGTAAACGTCTAGAATACAGGGCAAAGCAGTGGTCCATGAACGGGCTTCAAACTTGGGATATCGCATTTTGCGAGCAAGTCGAACAGAAGCCAAAGTCTCTACCTGATGATGAAGTTTTTAGTATAGGTGACAGGCGACTTGATGTAATTACATTTTCTAGAGCGGTAAAAAAGAGGCTCTCATTGAGGGATAGAAGTATCTCTTGGGATAGGGCGTTTCCGTTTAGAGAAAATAGAACGATTCTTTCCCCGGAACTTGCAGATGTGCATGACTTTTTCCGAGTTACGCAGCAAATAACTACGATTCTTACCGCTGCGGAAATTTGCCCTGTTCGTGTACTCGAAAATATTGTTGGGAGCGTTGAAACAGTTGTGTCGGTCACGCCTACTGAAGATTCGAGAAGAAACAATGTTGCACAGGCACTCGGAATTCCAAACCCTTCTGAACAACTGCGGGACTGGTTCGAATTTGGTATAGAGGAAATTGATTCAGAAGAAGATGGGGGTCCGACGACTGATCGATATTACTTGCTGGAAAAAGCAAAGTTAACTGGAGAGGATGATCGAACGCAGTGGCAGTTTCTAAGTGCAACATCGACTGCCAATGGCCCGATCTATCGATTTAAATACCCTGGTGTGCGGAATATCGCGACAAGTCGCCTTTTCCTTGCAAAGAACCATGATGGCACCATCAAGCAGTTGCGTCGGCAACACAAGGCTATCAACGATCTTGTCGCTCATGAAGGACTTTTGAGGTTTTTGTCAAACCCTCAAAACGCATTGCGAATTAGGCGGGATCGCATCCCAACGCAAAATTCTCAAATCTCGTTGGACCCATCAAAACAAGATGCGCTGCGACGATTGTGGTCCACAGAACCTGCGTTTATGGTTCAAGGACCGCCAGGTACGGGAAAAACCACCTTAATTAAGGCATTTGTTGATGTCCTCTTCAAAGAGGATCCGAGTGCACAAGTGTTGATCTCGGCGCATTCTCATCACACAGTGGACGATGTTAGAGTTAAAATTGCGGAATTGTTCGAGTATAGTATCTCGAATAAGCCAATTCTCTTAAGGTTGGGCGGAAATCGAGAGACGAAACACGATGTAGACGCAGTTACTCAAAGTATTATTGAGAATATTCAAAGAAGTAAGCTATTTGATCGTTCTCCGGAGCACCTTCAAGCCAGATTTCTAGACTGTGCCTCAGTCACAAAAGAAATTAGAGAAAACGAAGACGCCGACCTGCATGCGATGGAGATACTTTGCCAAGACGCAGCGAATATCACGTTTACTACGCTAAATGCGGGACCATTAGCTGAACTAAATGAGCGGGGGCGTCGATTCGATTGGTCCGTTATTGAGGAGGCCGGGAAAGCGCATGGTTTCGACATGGCCGTTGCGCTGCAAGAAAGTCACCGAATTATCCTGATTGGTGATCATTTTCAGCTGTCACCATTTAATGCCCGTGTACTCAAAGACCTTCTCGCGGAACCCCTTAGGGTCAAGGTGGCAATTCAACAAGGCGCAGCATTTGCAGCAGGACTAGTTGATCCGTCCCTGGTCGAAGACACTGAAGAACGAGAACCATTCGTAGACCGTTGTAGTCGATGGCGAGAAATGGTGAACGTATTTGAATATCTATTTGAACAGGATTCGAGTTCTTCACCTGAAACGTCTTCCACTTGGACGCTAACTGATCAACATAGAATGCATCCAGATATCGCTGAATTGGTTGGGCGGACGTTCTACCGAAGTGAGCAAGGCGGTACAATTCTGCGCACACCTGAAGAAGTCAAATTGCGCTTTCGGAAGCAGGCACCTTTCATCATTCAGTCTGGTTCTGAATTAGACGGGTACCCAATAATTTGGTGCGACGTCCCGTGGGTCCAAAAGCAGCGATGGGCAGAAGGGGAAGCAGATGGCCTCTTCGTTTCGCGTTCCGAGACTGATGTGTTGGCCAGAGTTCTTGAACAAATCTACCCCAAAGGTAATAACAAGTGTGAGCTGCAGATACTGTCCCCATATAACGATCAACTCGATGCTATTCGTAATAAAATTGCAGATATGAGCAATAATAACGAAATTCAACATATGTTCACAGAGCCATTTAATTTGCTTCATAGGAGTAGAATGGGGGCGACAGTCGATCAATTTCAGGGAAGCGAAGCAGATATAGTGATCGTTAGCCTGGTCCGTAACAATGGTTTGCCACCCGCCAAGAGCTTAGGGTTCCTCAAAGAGGCGAACCGCATGAATGTATTGTTAAGTAGAGCCAGGCATAAACTAGTGGTAATTGGTAGTTGGGATTTCTTTGATAGTAGATGTGATCAATTTACGTCAGAAGATGATGAGCATCATTATATTGGAACGATGATGTCTGTGATGAAGTACCTGCAGCGTGATGGTAGACTGAAGGTGGTGAGGGCCTTCTGATGAAGATACTTTACATACCTGTATTCAAAGTTGCGGTGAACTACGATGTTTCTTTTGGTCGCAGATGGAGCTTACTCGAACATCTGATCCTCGTTGACCTCATAGGAAATCGGCGTTCCGTAGTGGAGTTAGCGGAAGACGGAAATGTCCCAGAACGACTAGTTATTGAGGCTTTAATTAATTTGCTTCGAGTCAATTGGGTTGAGGTGCGTTCAACATCTCAAGGGATCCTGTACACAGCTACTGCGGCTGGTGCGCGCCGCGCTAGTGAAGGGGATCTCCCGGCAGAATTAAGAGCGCGATCAAAGTGGATTTCGCTGTGCTTGGACAGACTAACTGGTGACTGGCTACGATCTGATGACTTGGATCTTGTTCATGAATCGGATTTACCACTGGATGCGGTATGCCTCTCTCCGGAAATCGGCAGTATTGATTTAAATAATTCATCAATTCGTAGTTTGCTTTATTTGGATCAGCTTGAAAGTCTCCAGCCTAGCGAGCTGCGATTCCGCTTTTCAACATTGGCATTTGCCAGGGTCGGGCTAGAGTTTGAAAACGACCCTCAGGCATTGCCCCCCTACTGTTCTTTAGAGCTGCGCAGTAGGGTGAGCTTGGAGGCATCCGATGTACCGGACACTCCGAGTGAAAAATGGAATACCAAACCAAAGTATTTTAGTCGGGAGATCCGCGATGATCTCGATGCATCGAAAATTGTAGTTGGTGGTGAGGAACACTTTGCTTTGGTGCAAAGGGCTCTCGAAAACGCCAAGAGCATAGTTATCATTCACTCTTGTTTTATTAGTGCGGTAACAGTAAGGCGCCTCTTGCCAGATTTCGAGAAAGCGGCAAGACGAAAAATCAGAGTTGAGTTACTTTGGGGTCTGGATTCTGACCCTGAAGATCTCGATAAGAATGAAAAAATCAAAGATGTTTTGCAAGAATTAAAGCATCTTACTATCCATTCGCGCGAAAGGGTAAAGCTGGCTGAGAGATCCTCATATTCCCATGCAAAGGTTCTTATTTATGATGATCGTAAATCCGGTCATTGGGTTACAGCGCTGGGAAGTTGTAACTTTCTATCCACAAATTATGATGCACTCGACGTATCCGTCGTCGTTAGGAGCTTCGAGCTGACGAGTCGCTTGTTGGCTTGGTTGATAAGAACTCAAACTCCTGCTTCGGGACCCCTACCTCGTCTAGCCAGGCGATTAAATCGCATCTGGAATGACGTGCGACGACTTACGGTGTCACAGGGTGAATGCGGACAGCACAAGCTTGAGCTCTTGATGGATGGCGATCACTACGCAGCCGTGCGATACGCAAGAGACTGCGCCCAAGATCAAATCATTCTTGCATGCGATCTCTTTGGGAAAGCGGCCGAAACTTCCGCAATAGTGCCAATGGAAAGTGCAGCTAAACATGGATGTAACGTAAGCATATGCTATCAGCGCGAAAGTAGCTTTTTGATAGAAGAAGGGGCTCGGCCTGACGCGGAGAAATTAAACAATCGAGGGATTACTCTGCTTAAAATTAACGAGCTGCACGGAAAGTTTCTTCTTTGGGATGATGAAGGGCTAATAGTTTCTAGTTTTAATTGGCTTTCAACCGTGTCGGAAGGTGCCCCAGATCTAGGAGCTGAGCTTGGTATAAAATTCGAAGGGCCTAAGCTTCGAAGTGCTTTCTTGGAAGCGTTAGAAAGACTTCGCGGAACGCTTCGTGAGCAAGAGGGGCACGAAATCAGTGTCACCGTAAAGGGGGTGGAAAGTTAGTCTATTTTGGCTTTCCGGCAGCTAGGTCCAATTCTTCATCGGTATACTCCGCACTTCCTTGTTGCAACATTTTCTTCGCTGATTTCCAGCTAAAGTAAGGAATAGCCGGTGATTGACTTTGAACGGAATGAATTTGCTTTGTGAATTTTTTGAGTTTTTCTTGTTTTTTATCCGAATCGATTTCCGAGTTTAGTTCAATCTGTACGAATTGGCGCAGCTCTCGTCTGAGGTTGCTATATTGAATACCTGCAAGATGATGCTTGTCCGCACGCTCTTGAGGATTAAGAAATGTGGTCACGGCCGTTAAAATGGCTGCTCCGAAAGCAAATAGGCCTGGGATCAGGTCATCCGACTTTCCAAAGAAAATTGCGCCAGCTGCCGCAGCAAGTACAGCAGCCGGTAGACCTAAGCAGAAATATAGCTTGCTCCAAAAGCTGGCAGCTGCGAAGTGCCCCTTCTCGGAATAAAGGACATCAACCGTCAGCTTTCTAGCTTCTTCAGTGACATTTATGCTTGTTTCGCCTTTAAGAAAATCACGAGAAGAGGCCATTCGCTTGTCTCTTGAGGAATCTGAGTTTCGGTTAAACTGAAGTTGGATCAACGTCAGAAAATACTATAGGCATTATGATTGCAAACTATGTCGTGTTGCACAACAAGCGAAAGATCGCGCCTAAGTTTTGCCAAGGGGGATCCCGGTACATGGTTGCCGGGGATTGTTTCTGATTGAGCTGGGATGAGTGCGCGTGTGAGGCTTGCGGGAGGGCAGGGAAGAGAATGAACGACGGGCAAAAACCGATTAAAACAACTCCGGAAGCAAATGGTGTTACCGCGAACAAGATCGTTAGTGCTGGATCTCTGAATTGGCATGATCCGCATCTAGTATGGGCTGCTTTTCGCGCGAATTGTTCTATATTTTGCATATTTTTCTTGTTGATTTCGATTGGAGTCATAAGTGCAAGGGCGGAAGACAGCGAGAAGATTGATGATGGTTATTACAAACTTGAATTGTACAAGCCACATGGTCATTTTGCCGTGTTCAAAGATCCGCGCGAAGGTCTGTGCATCCTTCGTTTCATAAGTTCTTCTCGCCCATCACAGAGTAAGCTCTTTTCTCTGATGCCCTATGATGATGATGATGATGGAAATGCTAATCTCGAACTAACGATTACTGCGCACGAAGAAGAGTTTGTTGAGGTTCCAAACTTAGCGAAGACCGCAGTCGCTGTTGATGAAGGGCGAGCGATGGGCCCTTCAACTCATGCCTTGTCAGATGATCGACACAACTACTATTTTCTGTTCAGACAAAAGGACGTTCGTGACTTCAAGGACCAGTTCAAAGCAGGTAAGTCCTTAGTAATCAACGTACCTGGCGTGTATATTGGGGAAATTAGTCTGAGGGGTTCGACGAAGGCGGTCGGCTTTTTGAATGCGTGCAATGATGAGATATCACGTGCAGCCAGTTTAACAGCTGACGAATAAAATGCGTTATCTTAATTGTTGTGACTTTACATCTTTTGTAGAGATTATCCTGATCTCGATGACTATTTTTTATTTAAGTCCAGTACGGCGACTACGTTTGCAGCTCATCATTATGGTTTGTAGGGAACTGCGATTTTTGACGTCTGTTATTGCTAGGTGCTCATCTAGTGGTCATCAATTCGGTTCTTCTCGAAGTATGATTTTTTCGTATCAAAGTAGGCCAATATAACGTTGTCTATTATCTAGGCCTATGGCATGTGGAGCACAAAAGGGGGACATGGTGTCCCACTTCTCATTGCGGGATGCCTGGTTTCCAAGGCTTTTCGGCGATGGTGGGCGCTCCCTCCAGTCCCACCGTTACCCTAATAAACGTCAATTCAAACGAGCTTCATACACATTATAATATATCCAGCGCACAGGTCAGATGCGCAGTCTAGCGCCTACAGGCTTGCGCAGGCGCTCCGTACTGGATTATCAAGTGAGACATGAAAGGGAGACATTATGTGTCCCATGTCATTAGTCGAAGCTAAAGATTTCAAGGCTTTAGGCGTTTGGTGGCCGCTCTCTCATCGCCCACCATCTCCCCAATCCTTGAAATCAAACCTCCAGTCCCTTCTAAGGTTTGGTTCGTTTGGTCCTCAATCACGATATCGTTTTTGTCTTTGTGGGCTGAAGTTAACGACTTCAAGGCTCCTGCTCGTCACTCTTTTGTTTTCCATTTTTTCCAATTGACATCTTTTGGTGAGAAAATTTGGAAAGCGATCTCCGTTCTGGAGAATGTGAAAATCAAATCTTGAATAGAAATCTTAAAGGAATGGAATTGTCGCCGGGAGGAGACGACAACCATTAGCGAACTTATCAATGAGACAGTCTGCTTTCGTATTTGTTTCTGCCAACGACGACATTGTATTTGAAGAATTCGATGGGGATTTTGTAATACTTGATCTCCAGTCGGGCGAATATCATGCGGTCGAGGGAAGTGCGGCCATCCTTTGGAAACTGCTGATGGACGGGATTTGCCCCAAGGCAATTCTCGACGAATTTGAGGCTCACCCGAAGCTCACGGTGAACCAGATCGAAGAATACATTACCAACTTGGTAGAAAATGGTCTGATTAAAGAGAGCGATCAATTGGCTGTTGCCGGTCTATCCGAAGACGACAAGGCGTCCTTGTTGGCTTTGACCGCGGCTCCCAAAACAGATCTATTTTCTGATCTTTCGGATCTCATTCTCGCGGATCCTATCCACGATGTGGATGAGGAAGCCGGCTGGCCAGTGCGGAAGCCTCAGTAATTTCACCTCATCTCTGCCATGAGCTGCACTATGAACTCTCCGGTCAAGTCGTTCAGACTCACCATCGACAACGTCGCATGCTATGCAATGAAACTCTGGTCAGATCTCGACGCTCTGGACACAGCCGAATGGTCAACTGAAACCATTCAGGTTGCTGGGCGCCGCTTGGAACTGAGATCTCCCTCCCGATATTATCTCGATCTATGCCTAGATAATTTGGTGCAAGAGGCGTTCGATCAGTCGGAGCCCGTCGAGGTTACTGAGGTAATCGTTCTTGACCGGCAGGACGTACCATCTTTGCTCTCAGCGCGTTGGGATACAGATAATTTTTCCATCAAGGCGTTTATGGAAAGTCTGGCTGACGAAAACCTGAGCGGTGTCTACGACCGTGACGCCGACTTTTGGCAGTTCTACGACCATGAAGCAAAGCGTGGCCTTTACATTCTGCGGAGCCCTGCCTCAGTGCCGCCCTGGGAGCCGGCTTTCCCTTTGCGCAATTTCTTTCATTGGTCCTGTCAGGGCACCTCGCAAGGTCTGCTGCATGCGGGCACTGTTGGGGTGGATGGAGAAGGTGTGTTGATTGTCGGTCCAGGTGGTTCTGGAAAGTCAGGAACGACTCTTGCTGCCATCCTTTCTGACATGGATAGCGTGGGAGACGACTATGTCCTGGCGTCTCTTCAAGATGATCTTGTCATCGCGCAGCCAATAATCTCCAAGATGAAGCAAGATTCTGCCGGGCTGAAGCGGGTGGGATTGAATTCAGCAGATGAAGTGTTTGAAGGCCCCAATTGGCAACAGAAGTATTGTTTCGATTTTACCGCATTGGGACGTGGGAAGCGTGCTGACTATCTGAAAATCAATGCCATTTTGCTGCCTCGTATCAGTCTGGCTGACAAGACGACTTTTACAAGGGCGTCGGGTTTGCAGGCAATGGGCAAACTGTCTCCATCCAGTCTTCATCAGCTCACGGGAGACTGGAAACGGACCGTGCAGTTCTCGGCGAGCATATGCCGGCGCTTACCAGCATTTCATATGAACTTGGGAACTGATGCTAAGGAGATTTCTGACAGTTTACGGCAATTCCTGAAAGGTCAAATGCAGTGAAGCTTTCAGTCCTTATGCCGGCCTATAACTCAGCCGCCTATATCGAAGCGGCTCTGCAGTCGCTTCTCCGCCAGCGAGAGGCTGTTGCGATGGAAATTATCGTTGTCAATGATGGCTCGACAGATGGTACCGGCGATATCTTGCGTGGCATGGCCCGTCGATTTGATGAAATTAAATTGATCGAAACTAAAAATGGGGGCGTAACTCGAGCGCGCAATATCGCCCTTCGGCATGTCGCGACAGACTCCGACTTAATCTCATTTCTTGACTCAGATGATCTTTCGCCACCGGGACGATTTGAACGAGATATTCAGTTCTTCCGCAGCGATCTGAATCTAGATTTAGTTTACTCGACGATGCGTCTTTTTGAAACAATGGATGAAATCCAATTGGCGCCGAAGGAGAACACTGAAATCCTGGATGTGCGTGGGATACACTTGGGTGCGGGCCTCTACAGAACGTCATTCATTCGGTCATTGGGTGGTTTTGACGAAGGTTTTGAGCAAGCAGAAGACACCGACTTCCTCCTAAGGATCCTCGAAAGTCTCCCGACCTATCAGTTGAGCGACGAAATTGGCTATTTCTACCGAAAACATGAAACAAGCCTGACCCAAAACAAGTCGGTCGTGGCCAGAGAATTCTCACGTGCCTTACTGAAGTCCGCCAAACGCCGCAAGGCGCTTGGGCCAGACTTTCAAATGCCTCAGGGGTTCTTTGACATTACAGCTTTTATCCACGCTCGAAAATGGACGTAAAACGTGAACGACTACAGTGTTGTCATTCCTGCCTACAATGCAGCCAGAAACATTCGTGAGACCGTCGAGAGCGTGTTGTCCCAAACTGTTGAGGCACAGGAAATTATCGTGGTCGACGATGGTTCAATGGACGATACCGTCGACTTAGTGCGGCATATGTCTGGTCCTATCCGAATTCTGCAGCAAGAAAATTCAGGTCCAGGTGGTGCGACCATAAACGGCATACGCGCAGTCACTAGTCGATTTGTGGCAACGCTTGATTCCGATGATCTGTGGTCCCCAGACAAGATGTCACGCCAATTAGCTGCCCTTTCCAAAGCCACGGTTGAGACAGCTGTTTTTTCCAAGGCCAAGTCTTTTGCCGATCCCGCATTCTCCGATCAGCTAGACGGGCATGCGGGGATTGGCCGGATAAAGGACGGTTGGATACGCTCCACAATGTGTCTACCGACCAGCGTTGCCCTTGAGAATGGTCCCATGTTGGATGACGAGTTGAAATTCGGAGATATGATCGACTGGCTCGCACGACTTAAAGAAAGAGGAACTGACCTGGTCATGATGCCGGATGTTTTGGTCCATCGCCGGGTACATCCCACCAGCCTGAGTTTCCATCGCAATATCAAACGTGACCGAGGCTACCTAGAAGCAGCAAGGCAGGCAATCTTGCGCAAGCGAGAAAAACAGGTTGCGAGCGGAGAAATGTCTGCCGGCCATGAGCCAGACAATGGATGATATGGGAAAGCTCTTTACGAAAAAAAGGATTTTTCCCTTCCACAGCTGGGCTTGGCCAAAAAATGGCCGGGAGGATTTGATAAAGGCGGCAATACACCCAGACGAAGTTCTGGCTTCTCGGCTTTTTGCGCAATGGATGCGTAATCATAACATTGACGATGTGAGTTGGGGCGAGCAACGTCTGCTGCTCGCGGTCGCGCAGCGTTTCCCGGGCAGTCGTTTGGATGTTGAGAATAGAGCGCGCCTGAACGGGCTTGTCAGGGTGTTTTGGACCAAGTCAAAACTTGCCCTCAGAGCTGCGGAACCGGCTATTGCAGTGCTGCAGCGCGAGGGAATCGAATGTCTGATTTTCAAAGGGGCTGCGCGAACGTTGGATGAAGCTACGAGCGTAAAAGGTCGCGTTGCCAATGATGTTGATATCATGGTGCAGCCGGCTTGTTTCGTGCAGGCTATCGAGGTGCTCTGCCAAAACGGTTGGCAGGCAGAAAATGGTTTTTCTCAGCTCCGCTGTCGAGCACGTGCAAGGGGGATGACAGGCCTGAATTTCCTCGAGGGCGATTATGGTGACGTCGACCTTCATCAGAGCGTAGTGCATAGGTTGGGCGAGGCCGCAACTTATGATCAACAGGTCTGGGAACATTCCAAGTGCGTTGATTTTCAAGGAAATAAAGTTCGAGTTCCAGGACAAACAGACCAGCTTCTGATTGCTATCCAGCATGGTGGTGTCGAAGGTCATGCCCATTCTGATTGGCTGTTGGATTGCGTGGTCATCATTCAAAACGGCCACGTCGATTGGGACCTCTTTCTCAGCTTGTGCCAAGATCTGGATCTGAATGGGCACGCGTTGATAGCCTTGAACTATATCAAGTCTGTACTCGAGGTTGATGTTCCACAAAAGGTACTGTCGAAATTATCGCAGGCCTCAAAGCACAACTTGCTTGGCTACTTTTCTGCGTTGTTTCAAGCTCGTTCCAAAGATGATCATGGCATTTTGTCCGATCAGCTACGGTCCTATTTCAAACAAAGGCGCCTGCGGGCACGAGGCATCGCATCCCGGCAACAGATGACTTTTAGTCCGCCCACTATTTCGCTGAAGGCTATTCCACATGATCCAGAAAAGCCGCAACTAAACTCTGCTTTAAAAGCCAGCCAAGTTGTCCAGTCAACTTGCACCAATATAATCCTTGAGTTGATGATTCCGGCGTCTGAAAAAACACGTCGCTATGAGTTTGAGCTCAATACTGATGATCAGCACATCGCGCGATTAACCTACAAGCATCGCTCCTACAAATCCCGACGACAGGGCAAAGAGGTCTGTCTGTCAGCGAAAATAAAAACCACCAACCTGCCGAATTGGCCTATCGATGATCAGGCACACGATGTTCTCCTGACGCTAGAAGCGCGGCCCCGCAAAGTTTTGAAACGCGATGCCTGCGCCGAAGAAAGGGATTTGAATATGGCCATACCATTTTCATTGCTGAAATTCGAAGGTACAGGGAGTTAACTCGTGGTTTGCGCTTAAAATGATGCCGCTTTCACGCAGAAAGTTTGGGCGACTGGCGAAATGAGCGAAGGGTTCTTCCAACAAAAAAGCCGGGTCTGGGACCCGGCTTTTGTTCTTTAGGCTGCAGCGACAGCTTGCAGGAATTGTTCGACTTTTTGTCGAAGCTCCTGGGTGCTTTGGGCGGACTTTTCGGTGTTTTCCAGAACACTGTTTGCGGTTCGGGTTGTCTCTGTGGTGCCCGAGGCCACTTCATGCATGTTCTCGGTCGCCATGAGTGTGCCCCTGGCCGCTTCCTGCACATTTGACGAGATTTCAGAGGTTGCAGACCCTTGCTCGTTCACGGCACTGGCGATGGCCTCAGTGTAGCCATTGACCTGCTCCATGATGTCGGAAATCTCCTCGATTGCCACAACGGTCTCGCGGGTGGAGTCCTGGATCGCAGAAATTTGCGAGGAGATTTCTTCCGTGGCCTTGGAAGTCTGGGTCGCAAGTTCCTTAACTTCGGCAGCAACAACGGCGAAGCCCTTGCCGGCATCACCTGCGCGTGCCGCCTCGATAGTGGCGTTCAGGGCGAGCAGGTTGGTCTGCTCCGCGATGGCCTGGATCAGACTGACCACTTCACCGATTTTCTGGGCTGCCTGATCGAGGCTTGTGACTTTTTCATTCGACGATGTGGCGCTGACACTTGCTCTCGAGACGATTTCGTTGCTTTTGCCGACCTGACGGTTGATTTCGCCAATGGAGGCGCTCAATTCCTCCGCTGCCGAGGCAACGGTCTGAACATTTGAGGTCGCCTCTTCAGATGCGGCAGATGCGCTGGCGGAATTGACCTCGGTTTGGGAGGCAATGTCTTTCAGGTTACGCGCTGCTTCGCTCAGCTCGCGGGTGTTTTTATCGACAACCGCCAATGCCTGCGTGGCATCGTTCTGGAAGCCTTCGATCAGTACCCTGACGGTCTCCTGGCGCTTGTGTTCCCGTTCCTGGTCTTCGGCGGTTCTGCTTTCCAATGATTTGCGCGTGATCGCATTGTCCCTGAAGACGGCCACGGCGCGGCTCATCTCGCCGATCTCATCCACTCGATCTGTACCCGCGATTTCCTCATCGAGCTTGCCATCTGCAATGTCGCGCATAACCAGACCGAGCTGCTTGATGGGGCGCGCGATAGACTTGGCGAGGATAAAGCCAAGGGCCAAAGCTGCAATGATGATCAGTGCGGTGATGCTGGCGCTCTTGATGACCTGCTTGGCATAAGAAGCATTCACTGCATCAAGGAGCACGCCGGATCCGAACACCCAGCCCCAAGGCTTGAAACCACCGATATAGCTGGTCTTCGGAAAATGTCCGCCTTCCGGGGCCTCATAATAGTATTCGACAAAGCCACCATCGGTGTTTAGTCCGGTGTCGATGAACTCCTTGACGTGATGTTTCCCCTTCGAATCTGTCGCCTCGATGCGGTTGGTGCCTTCGGTTTTGGGTTTGAAGCGGTGTACCAGGCGGACGCCATCACGGTCATAGAGGAAGACATAGTTTTTGCCGTCAAAAGCTATTCCGCGAATGGCCGTCTTGGCGGCGAATTGGGCTTCTTCCAGCGACATGTCGCCAGACTCTACTTTCTTGTTGTATTCGTCTGCTATGCTGATCGCGGCGTTGACGACGCTGCGAACTTCGCTTTGCTTGAAGTTCACAAGATTTGTTCTGAGGGAAACAAGCTCATAGGCGAGCAGCGCCATCAGACAAACGGCGAAAAAGCCGATGATGCCGTAGAGTTTTCCGGAAATAGTCTGAGGAAAGAGTTTCATCGAATCGGTCCGATTATGTTGCGTTGCAAGGAATATTCGATGAAATGGTTTAAATATTTCTAATTGGATTACCTAGGGTGAGTTTCTTTTCTCTCCTAGAGTTTTTGGCAAAACGTTGGCGCGGAATTTGTTTTACATTTACGCGGTGGATGGTTTTTGCACTCATGTGGTGTATGGTCAAAGTCTTCTAAATTTCTTGTTGAATCAGAATTGATATTGTCTTCTTTATTACTACGGGTTTGACAGGTGATGTTTTTTCTTCAAGCAGTTTAAGTGCCTCAGATCTGGCTGACACTTTGGCTGCGGCCGGGTCTGTAGCGCGGGAGTTGTTAGATTGGCCTGGTGTAACGACCCACGGCTGTGCGGGCCGGGCAGGCGATGCCTGGCAGATTGCTTTTGCTACGCCGCGATTTGCGCTGAGCGCGGCCTTGCTGGTTCAGGCGTCGCTCAGGACTCTGGATGTACCAAAAGAGATACTGGACGAGGGGACGGACGGCAGGCCTGTCGTCCGTTTTGTCGTTCTTGCGCAAGCCGGGCTTGTTACAGATCCTTGACCAAGCGCAGGGCATCGAAGATTGCTGCGTGAGTGTTGCGGGCGGCAACGGCATCGCCGATGCGGAACAGGCGGAATTGACCATCCGGATTTGAGCTCACCGCCTGCAGTTTTCCGGTCGATAGCGCTTCATAGTCAACCTCGCCCAGGTTGGTGCTTTGGGGCTTAAGCTCGATGTAGAGGTCGTCCAGGGGCAGGGTTCCGTGGTTGACGACGATCTGATCGAAATCCCGTTGCTTTTGATAATCGCCGTAGTCGCTGCCTAAAGTGGCCTTGAGTAGGTTGCCGGAGCGTTCTGCGGCGAGCAGTTTCCATGTCACTGTGAATGTTACGTCGCGGGTTTGTAGACGCCGCATGTAAGGCACAAGATTCATGGCCATAACTTCCGGTGCAAATGACCTGTCTGGTGTCATTATTTCCACCTTGGAACCGGCCTCGGAAATCAGATCTGCGGCCTGAAGGCCCGCATGATCTCCTGCGTCATCATAGATAAGGACATTCTGCCCCGGCTTCACGTCACCCGCGATGATGTCCCAGGCGGAGACGACAAGGTCGTTGCCGTGCTCCAGCACATCGGTGTGAGGTAGGCCGCCAGTGGCGATGATGACTTCATCAGGATTGGTTGCCAGCACATCAGTCGCTTCGGCGAATGTGTTGAATTGAAACTTCACTCCGAGCTTTTCGCATTGTGCCATGCGCCAATCGACGATCGAGATCATTTCCCGGCGACGTTCCTGCAAACTTGTCAGGCGGATCTGGCCACCCGGCTTGTCAGCGGCTTCGAAGACGGTCACGTCGTGGCCACGCTCGCCAGCGACTCGGGCAGCTTCCAGACCGGCCGGCCCAGTGCCAACGATCGTCACGCGTTTGCGTGTTTCAGCTTTGGAAATCGTTTGCGGCATCGTCATTTCACGGCCGGTCGCCGCATTGTGAATGCACAGCGCCATTCCGCCTTGATAAATGCGATCGAGGCAGTAGTTGGCGCCCACGCATGGACGGATGTCGTCTTCGCGCTTCTCGATAATTTTTTGCACCAGATGGGGATCGGTAATGTGGGCGCGGGTCATGCCAATCATATCGACCTTGCCTTCGGCGATTGCGAAGCGGGCAGTGGCGACATCAGGTACTTTGGCAGCGTGAAAGGTCGGGAAGTCAGTGGCCTTGCGAATTTCACCGGCAAAATCCAGATGCGGCGCATTGCGCATGCCCTGGATCGGGATGACGTCAGTGAGGCCCGGATCTGTATCGATGCGTCCACGAATGACATTGAGAAAGTCCACAAGGCCGCTGTCCTTGAAGCGTTTCGAAATTTCCAGACCGTCGGCAGCATCTGTTCCGCCGGGAATGCGCTCATCTGCGGTGTAGCGTACGCCGACAATAAAGGTCTCGCCGCAGCGCTTGCGGATGGCCTTCAGAACGTCGAACGCAAAGCGCATCCGGTTCTCAAGCGTGCCGCCGTATGGTGCGTCGAGGGCATTCGTGACAGGGGAGATAAACTGGTCGATCAGATGGCCATAGGCTTCCAGTTCGATCCCATCTAGGCCGGCGGCCTGCATCCGCTCTGCTGCGTCTGCATAGTCCTTGATGATCCGGGTAATATCCCAGTCTTCTGCGGCTTTCGGGAAGGCTCTATGTGCCGGTTCTCTTTCATATCCGGCAGAGACGACGGGCAACCAGTCAGCCTTGTCCCAGCGCGTGCGGCGTCCGAGGTGTGTCAGCTGGATCATCACTGCACAGCCATGTTCGTGGCACTCATCGGTCAACCGCTTCATATAACCGACGACTTCGTCCTTCCAGGCCAGAATATTGTTGAACACCGGCGGACTGTCGCGGGAAACGGAGGCTGAGCCGGCTGTCATCGTCAGGGCAACGCCTGCTTTGGCACGTTCGACATGGTAGGCTCGGTAACGGTCCTTGGGCATCCCATCTTCGGGATAGGCGGGCTCATGGCTGGTGATCATGATGCGGTTCTTCAGCTTCAGATGTTTAAGCTGAAACGGCTGCAGGAGGGGATCGGACACCATCGAGGAACCTCTGGAATGTTGCTTCTTCAAAACGCTATTTCAAAATGTACAGTAGTGTCAATTTTACTTTTCTCCGTTACAAGAACGCCAGCAGGAATTGGATCCAACAAGGAACGGACACAGGTGAGGGAAGAAACAACGCAAGACAGTGGCTGGCGTGGTTCAAGAAACTTCTGGCTGGATGCGGCCTATGAGGCGTTCGTTGGAAAGGGGATCGAGGCAGTCAAGATTGCCAATCTTGCCAAGGAACTGAAGATTGCCCGGACCAGCTTCTATTGGCACTTCAAGGATCGCAATGCGCTGCTCGATGCTCTGTGGGAGCTTTGGTCACAACGCACGACGGTGCCGTTGCTCAGGGCTATTGAAGCCGAATCAGACTCGGCCGCTCATGCAATGCTCAATGTGATTGGATGCTTTGTCGGCGCGGATGGCTTTGATTCTCAAATGGAATTTGCAATACGCGGTTGGGCACTCGCCGATCCCGTGATCCTGGACCGTCTGCGACAGGAAGATGAAATGCGACTAGAAGCGCTCGCCTCCTTGTTCCGACAATTGGGGAAGGGGGAGCTGGAAGCCGACGTGCGGGCGCGTAATCTCTATCTGGTGCAAATTGGCTATATTTCGATGCAGGTTCGCGAGACGCTGGAAACGCGTATCGACCGCGTCCCTCACTACGTGGAAATCTTCTCAGATGAAAAACCGACGTCTGAAGAAATGAATGTTTTTTGCCGTCAAATGGTGGCAGCCGCGATATAGTTTCCGCAGGACGCTGTTTTTCTATCTTTAGATGTGGAAAACGGCTGGCCGTTTGGCCTCAAAAAGTACATCCCAATTTGAGTATGGTGGCCTGGGAAGGTGAGAAAAGCTCATTTTTTGTTGGATCGTCAAAAACAACATGCCAGACGCTGGATCGTGCTTGACTTCCAAGTTCAGGCACCGTAAATCAGCGCCACTTCGCAGCGATCTTGTATCGTTGTCCGGAGCGGGTGTAGCTCAGTTGGTTAGAGTGCCGGCCTGTCACGCCGGAGGTCGCGGGTTCGAGTCCCGTCACTCGCGCCATACACGGTATTTGATAATCTCCCATTCAAAATTTGTTGTTTGTCGAACGCATGTTGTTTTTATGCGGTCGTACTGCTTTGTGTTCCGTCGTTGGGCTTTACCGCCTTTCAGATCACGGTATACGCAAAACTGCGACATTTTGGCCCATTTTTTGACCTTCGGTGAGAGACTCACTTCGCGCGTCTAACTGCGTTTCTTGCGCTGCAAACCGCAGAGATCAAAGAAGTCACCGTTTTTAAATTTTTTTTAATGCAGCGGGAAACACCAAATTGGCGGCGTAAACCTTTGTTCTGCGTCGTTTTGTTGCCATAACTTGGTCTTCGTTTGGACGTCTTTGGACTTGCGCTGAAAAGATGCGTAGGATAAGCGTCGGGCAGTTGATGCTCACCGCATTGATGCGCCTGGTGCTGTTCCCAAACTCCCACTCGGGACCAGCCTGTAGGCCTTGATGGCAGGTCAGACTCCCATCTGCCTTCCATATGCTAAGGACGCGAGGAAAAATGGACGAACTGCTGCGGGAATATCTCCCTATTGTGGTCTTTATCGGCATTGCATTGGTGATTGGCCTTGCTCTGCTGGTGTCTCCTTTTTTGTTGGCATACAAGAATCCGGACCCGGAAAAGCTCTCCGCATACGAATGTGGCTTCAACGCCTTTGATGATGCCCGGATGAAGTTCGATGTCCGGTTTTATCTGGTGTCTATCTTGTTCATCATCTTCGATCTCGAAGTGGCCTTCCTGTTCCCATGGGCAGTGAAGTTCGGCGACCTTGGTTGGTATGGCTTCTGCTCGATGATGGTGTTCCTGGGTGTCCTGACAATCGGATTCATTTACGAATGGAAAAAGGGAGCGCTGGAATGGGATTGACCACCACATCCGGCCCGCTGGTCACTGAAAGCCCTAAAGGTATTATTGACCCGAACACGGGAAAGCCTGTGGGTTCTGACGATCCGTTTTTCATGGACGTGAACAATGAACTGGCTGACAAGGGTTTCCTTGTCACCTCGACTGACAGTCTTATTCAATGGGCCCGAACCGGCTCACTGATGTGGATGACATTCGGTCTGGCTTGTTGCGCTGTTGAGATGATGCAGATGTCGATGCCGCGGTACGATGCGGAACGCTTCGGATTTGCACCTCGCGCTTCCCCGCGCCAGTCCGATGTGATGATTGTGGCTGGTACGCTGACCAACAAGATGGCTCCGGCGTTGCGCAAGGTCTACGACCAGATGCCAGAGCCGCGGTATGTGATTTCCATGGGAAGTTGCGCCAACGGCGGCGGTTACTATCATTATTCTTATTCAGTCGTGCGCGGCTGTGACCGGGTTGTTCCTGTTGACATTTATGTTCCAGGCTGCCCCCCAACAGCGGAAGCTCTTCTGTATGGCGTCTTGATGCTGCAGAAGAAAATTCGCCGTACCGGCACGATAGAACGTTAAAAATTCCGGGGCTTTGCCCTAGAGGCTCCAGCGGAGTGAGGTCTTAAGCGATGGACGAAACATTGAAGGAATTGGCAGAGCATATTGAACTTGCTCTTGGCGAATCCCTATTGTCCTGGGCCGTCGAGTATGGCGAGTTGACTGTCTCAACAAATGCTTCTGACATCTTGAGTGTCATTCGCTTCCTGCGCGACAACAGCTCCTGCAAATTCATCAACCTGACGGATGTTTGCGGTGTGGATTGGCCAGCTCGTGAAAAGCGCTTCGATGTGGTTTATCACCTGTTGTCGCCTGTTCAGAATATCCGTATCCGTGTCAAGGTCGCCACAGACGAACAGAGCTATGTGCCATCTATAACTGGCTTGTTTCCTGCGGCCGAATGGTTTGAGCGTGAAGCCTACGATATGTATGGCATATTGTTCTCTGGCCATCCGGATCTTCGCCGCATCCTGACTGACTATGGATTTGACGGCCACCCGCTGCGTAAAGATTTTCCAGTCACCGGTTATGTGGAAGTGCGCTACGACGACGAGAAAAAACGCGTTGTCTACGAGCCTGTCCGCCTGAACCAGGAATTCCGCAACTTCGATTTTCTTTCGCCATGGGAAGGCACGGACTACGTGCTGCCGGGCGATGAGAAGGCGAGTTAAGGAGGCGACATGTCGAAAAAACTTTCCGGCGGCTGCCTTTGCGGATCAATTCGCTTTACCGCAACGCCTGTGCAATCCGAGATGGGTGTTTGCCATTGCAAAATGTGTCGCCAGTGGTCTGGTGGTGTTTACATGGCAGTGGGATGTGGCGATTCCGTTGTGATTGAAGATGAAACGTCCTTGGGCGTTTACAAGTCTTCAGATTACGGTGAGCGGGTGTTTTGCAAGTCTTGCGGGTCGAGCCTTATGTGGCGCATGCAGGATGGCTCCCACAGTTCGGTTTCGGCGCAATCCTTCGATGATCCGTCACAGTTCGGGTTTGTGAGTGAGATCTTTGTTGACGAACAACCGGCAAACTACGCGTTCGCCAACGATACCAAGAAAATGACAGGCGCTGAGGTCTTCGCACTTTACGCCCCCAAACAGGATCCTCAACATGCCTGAGGCTCAAGTTCGCAGTTTCAATATCAACTTCGGTCCGCAGCACCCTGCAGCGCACGGCGTGTTGCGCCTGGTTCTGGAGCTCGATGGGGAAGTCGTGACGCGGGTTGACCCGCACATCGGTCTGCTTCATCGCGGCACTGAAAAGCTGATCGAGCAAAAGACCTATCTGCAGGCCGTTCCTTACTTCGACCGTCTCGATTATGTGGCGCCGATGAACCAGGAACACGCGTTTGCACTGGCGGTTGAGAAGCTGATGGGAATTTCTGTTCCCATGCGTGGCCAGTTGATCCGCGTTCTGTTTTCCGAAATTGGTCGTCTTCTGTCGCATTTGTTGAACGTGACAACTCAGGCGATGGATGTCGGTGCGCTGACGCCGCCTCTTTGGGGCTTTGAGCCGCGCGAAGAGTTGATGGTGTTTTATGAGCGTGCGTGTGGCGCGCGTATGCACGCAGCCTATGTGCGTCCCGGCGGCGTGCATCAGGATCTGCCAAAAGAATTGCTTGATGATATCTGGGACTTCTGTGATCCGTTTTTGAAGACTCTTGACGATATTGAAGGCCTTATCACCGACAACCGCATCTTCAAGCAGCGTAATGTCGACATCGGTGTCGTGAGCATCGAGGACTGCTGGGCCTGGGGCTTCTCAGGTGTCATGGTGCGTGGCTCTGGTGCTGCATGGGATCTGCGCAAGTCGCAGCCTTATGAATGCTATGAAAGCCTGGACTTTGACATTCCGGTTGGCAAGAACGGCGATTGTTATGATCGTTACGTCATCCGCATGGATGAGATGCGTCAATCCGTGCGTATCATGAAGCAGTGTCTTGAAAGGCTGACCGAGGAAACTGGTCCGGTCTCTTCTACAGACGGCAAGATCGTGCCGCCGAAGCGCGGTGAGATGAAGCGGTCGATGGAATCCTTGATTCACCACTTCAAACTCTACACCGAAGGCTATCATGTGCCTGA